>NZ_CP013659.2:600000-757500 GCF_001465795.2 Planococcus rifietoensis
ACAAGTTGTGGACCTCCTTCCACCGGCTGGCCGGTGCTTTCTTCTAGTTTACCCGAAACGGATGTGTTCTAATTAGAAACTGAGCAAGAAATGGATAACCGAAAACATAATCGGGGTATACATATATCATCACAAGTAAATGGGGAATATCGATGGAATTATTGCTGACTATCCTGATCCTGCTGATCGCGCTCCTCGTCTCCAATGTAGTGAGCCACTATGTGCCGCAAGTGCCGGCAGCGCTTATCCAAGTGGCGCTTGGGACGATCATCGTGCTGGTCTTCGAGGATTTTACATTTGAATTGGAAGCCGAATGGTTTCTGCTGTTGTTTATCGCACCGCTCCTGTTCAACGATGGGCGGCATTTTCCGCGTGAGGAATTATGGCGCATGCGGGGGCCGATTTTCGGCAATGCCGTCATCCTGGTGCTGCTGACGACTTTGATCGGCGGTTATTTTATCCACTGGCTCATTGAAGACATCCCGCTCGCCGCTGCGTTTGCACTCGCAGCCATCCTGTCGCCGACGGACCCTGTCGCCGTAAACGGTATCTCTCAGCGCGTCCGCATCCCGAGCAATGTCCTGAGCCTCGTGCGCGGCGAATCGCTGATCAATGATGCCTCGGGGCTCGTTGCATTCAATTACGCAGTCGCCGCAGTCGTCACCGGAACCTTCTCGCTATACTCCGCTATTTTTAATTTCTCCTATAAATTTTTGGCCGGGGCACTTCTTGGAGCCGTAATCGCTTTGCTGTTTGTCGGCATTCGCTTATTGTTCCGCAAACAAGGAATCAATGACGTCACGTTCCATTCACTTTTGCAAATCATGACGCCGTTCATCATCTTTGTCGTGGCGGAGGAATTATTAGGGGCATCCGGCGTTATCGCCGTGGTCGTTGGGGGAATTGTCCATTCGCTTGTGCAGGAAGATACCGAAGCGCTGGTCGCAGAAGAGCAGATGCTGACGGAAAATATTTGGACGATCATCACCTTCGTGCTGAACGGCATCATCTTCTTGCTGCTCGGGCTCAACATCCCGGGCGCGATGAGCGGCGCGTTGGAAAATCCGAGTATGGATGAAAGTGTCTTGCTGTCGTATGTATTGGCGATTACCGCTATGCTGCTCGGCATCCGTTTTATTTGGGCCTATTTATTCTCCCATTATGAATACCGCTTCGGCAAAATGGAAGACGCTGCAAAGCCGAGCCTCAAGCTGACTTTATTCGTCAGCCTGACGGGCGTCCGCGGAACAGTGACCATGGTCGGGATTTTGTCCTTGCCGATGATCATTGAAGGCGGCTATATTTTCCCGCAGCGTTCATTGCTGCTGTTCCTGGCAGTCGGGACGATCCTCCTGACACTGCTGCTCGCGACCGCTTGCTTGCCATTGCTCAGCAAAGGCAAATTGGCGGGAAGCGATGACGGTGATACAATCGATTTGGAAGAAGCGCGGCGGCGCATTTTGCTGGCATCGATCGCCCGCATCAAATCGGAAATGACCGAAGCGAATGAAACAGCAGCTTATGAATTGATGGATGAATACCGTTTGCGTTTCCAGCAAGTCCAGCCTGAAGGCGAAGAAGCGAAAGAGGCGAACAAGAAATACCAGCGCCGCATGAAGGAAGTGCGGCTGCGGGCTTTGAAAGCCGAGCGCCGTTTTATCGAGAGGCTGAAGAAGACAGAAGGGATGGAACGGGAGGTCTATGCGGCTTTCGAGCATTCGCTGAACCGACGTGAGGAAGCGATCGCCCATAACGCCCGTTCAACTCTATTGTATTTACAAGGCAAGCTGATCCGCGCATGGCGCAGGTTCCGCGGGGAAAACTGGCAGGATGAGGAAATTCGCCTGGTTGAATACCAGGTCGGCCGCGAGGTGCAATTGAAGGCACTTGAAGCCGCCCTGGAGAACTTGGAAGCCTATCATCAAAAAGCTTCCCGCAAAGATATCGTCGAAGCGGTTTTGACCGAGTACCGGAAAATGATCAGCCGTTTGAGAAAGCCCGAAACTTTGTACGATGAACGTTACGAGATGCAAAAAGAAGAATTGCGCATCAACGTCATGGATATGGGGCGTGCCAAAATCTACGAAATGTACGATGCCGCAGAAATCACACGGCAACAGGCGAAAGAATTAAGGAAATACATCAATTACATCGAAAGCGTCACCTTGTACGATCCGACGGAATAAAAGCAGAAGCTCAGGCTTCTGCTTTTTAGTATATTGAATAAGTTCGCAATCCACTATAAGCCAACGAAGAAACTGGCTTTTCGACATTATATAATCAGTGGTTTGCCTGAGTGTTTGGAGAAGCGTTTGCTCGACTCCTGTGGGAGCAGCGAAGCGACGGGTTTGAGAGACCCCGCAGGAACGAAGTGACGAGGAGGCTCGATTCCCGCCCCACGGAAAGCGAGTAATAAGCTTCGGAAAATGCGATTATCAAGTGTTTCTCTACAGCTTAGAAAGCAGAGGCTCAGGCTTCTGCTTTTTCATATGGATTGAAAAATCTGTCACTTCTGTAAATGACATGCTTTCTTCAAAATAAAAAGCGAACAAATTTTTAAAAATCTATTGAATCGTCCGTTATATAGCGTAGACTAGGTTTATAGATTGCGGTTTAATTGAAAAATCGTTGTCAGTTCCGAAGAAAGCGAGGAGAAGAGATGGAGAAAGTAGAATTGAAAACTGTTATTAAGGATTGGCGTTTGCATGCCATTGCATTCATTTTGGTAGCCATCACCGAAGCGATCGGCCAATTCAGCATTGCTGTGGGGCCAGGAGTTATTCTATTATTACCGATGCTATATGCATTCTTTTTGGGTCTTGGCTTATATTTCACGCCGCTCATTTCCGAGAAAAACGCCAAAAATGCAGAACCGCTCATTATTTTAGGGGTGACATTGCTCATTGCCAAAATCGGGGTCACAATCGGGCCGCAAATTGAAGCGATTATCGCAGCGGGTCCGGCACTTTTACTGCAGGAACTTGGCAATTTGGGAACGATTTTCCTGGCACTGCCGCTTGCGGTGCTGCTCGGGTTCCGTCGTGAAAGCATCGGCATGACCCACTCGATTGCACGTGAGCCGAATGTCGGGCTGATCGTTAACAAGTTCGGATTCTCTTCGCCAGAGGGCCGCGGCGTCATGGCGGTCTATATTTTCGGAACAGTGTTTGGAGCCGTTTTTCTCGGCTTAATATCTGGATTGCTTGCGACGGCGACGCCGCTGCATCCTCTGTCGTTCGCCATGGCATCGGGCGTCGGGAGCGGGTCGATGATGGCTGCGGCCAGTGGTTCGCTGATTGGTGCATATCCGGAATTGGAAGAACAGATTGTTGCCTTTGCGGGAGCGAGCAATTTGCTGTCGCTTTCTACTGGCTTGTATTTCAGTATCTTCATCGGCTTGCCGCTGACGGAGAAATTGTACAGCATCATGATGAGACGATCGGAACGAAAAGCTGCAAAAGGAGGCGGGCCGAATGCTTAAGAGTGTCATCGAATGGACGTGGGTATTGGCTATTTTCGGCGTCGCCGCCTTGATCGGCAATTGGTTCGGCATGGACGTCTTGCCATGGGAAGCGATTCCGGGAATGCTAATCTTGATCGCGGTAAGCCTCGTCGGTTTAATGCTGGAGAAAGCATTGCCCTTCAGCATGCCGGCAGTCGGCTATATCGGCATACTTGCCATCATCATTTCCTTGCCGTGGTTTCCGGGTTCGGATTATGTCGTTGCCTGGACCAGCCAAATCGGCATTCTGGCTCTTGCCACCCCGATTCTCGCTTATGCCGGCATCTCGGTCGGATCGAACTGGGCAGATTTTCGCAAACTGGGCTTCCGGAGCTTTTTGGTCGCCATCGCAGTATTCCTCGGAACTTTCATTGGTTCAGCGCTGATCGCTGAAGTGATCTTGCGCTGGCAAGGCATTATCTAAAGAAAAAATCCCCGCAGCGGTATTTGCTGCGGGGATTTTTGATCGAGCGCCAAAAGAAATGGCCCGATGCAGTCAACTGCATCGGGCCTTCAAAAAATTTGGGGGTGAAGGGGAAGCTCACTAAACGCTTCTGTTTATTAGTTACCACATGTCGATCAAGGCTAAACATCTTGCCGCAACTTTTTGAAACTTGTACATTCTATATAGATAGACTTTTTTGAACGATCGCATTTATTCAGATGGAGGGGGAGTAAGATGAAAATTATTGTGGCACCGGATTCTTTTAAAGGCAGCATCTCTGCTGAGCAAGCAGCGCGCGCAATGGCTGAAGGAATACTGGATGCAGCTCCAGGGAGCGAAGTCATCGAATTGCCGTCCGCGGATGGTGGCGAAGGCACCATGGCGAATCTCGTCGCAGCAACAAATGGCCGCATCGTTACACAACAAGTTTCAGGGCCGCTTGGCGAGTTGGTCTCTGCCAGTTATGGTGTGCTCGGAAACGGCAAGACTTGTGTCATTGAACTTGCAGAGGCATCGGGCCTGACCTTGCTTTCAGAAACAGAACGCGACCCGGAGCGTGCGTCGACGGAAGGCACCGGCGAATTGATCCGTTATGCGCTTGACGCGGGGTTCCGGGATTTTATTATTGGGCTTGGTGGCAGCGCGACGAATGACGGCGGCACAGGAATTCTCCGCGCGCTCGGCATGCGATTTCTCGATGCCGCAGGTGAGGCGCTGGCGCCAGGAGCTGGTACCTTGGGTGAACTACATGCGATAGATGAGGGTTCTTTTGACACGCGCATCCGGGATTGCCGATTCGTCATCGCGAGCGATGTCGACAATCCACTGATTGGCCCAAATGGCGCTTCGTATGTATTCGGTCCTCAAAAAGGTGCAACGGGTGAAATGGCAGGGGCGCTGGACGTGAAGTTACGCCATTACGCAGATTTTGTGGAAAAACAGACCGGACTTGCTTTGCATGATTATCCGGGAGCGGGGGCTGCAGGCGGCGCAGGCGGCGCGTTTTTGGCATTCTTTCCAGCTATTATGCAGCGCGGTATCGATGTCGTTCTTGAGGCTTCAGGTTTTTCAGAAAGCGTGGCGTCGAGTGATTTGATTTTCACAGGCGAAGGAAAATCGGACCGCCAGACTTTATCCGGAAAAACAGCTTTTGGCATTGCCCAAATGGCCGCTGCCCACGATAAGCCGGTCATCTTATTGTCAGGCGCGATTGACCCCGAAAGCCGCAAGGACTTGATGCACTTTTTCGAAGAAGTGCATTCAGTATCAGGTGGAGCTGTGACCGAAAAACAATCGATGGACAACGCCTATGTGCATGTGCGCAAACGGGCAGCGGAAATCCTCAACACTTATTTGGACAATCATCCACAATCCGATTAAGCATCCAGACAATTTTTATTTCGCACCAGGTGTAGCCAAAGGCGAAACGGGGTAAAAATCATTAACTGCCCCAAGCATGGATACATGCAGGCGAAATGAAAATAAGGAGGGATTTCCCGTGATGACGCCAATGACCAGAAGCAGGCTTCGGAAAGAAACCAACAGTTTGTATGCAGACATGATGGCTTTTTATAAACGTTTTTCCAAGGTCCACGAACCAGGGCCAACCGATTTACAGCGGATGAAATTGAATCTGGATAGGCTCCATCCAACTTCAACTGGAGAACAGATTGAAGCGATCCGTTTTTTGGAATTCTTTTTGGCGATCCATCTCGGGCAAATCGATTCCGTCCATGAAGCAGAGCGCATCCAATTGCTCGTACGTGCGAAAGAATACACAACCCGGGACACAAGGCAACGGCATGCGCTGAGAAAATGGCGGCGCGAAGTGGAAGAAAGCAGCGAACAAGCTGTTTGAGACAAAAGAGCCGCGAGCGGCTCTTTTTTTATTGCCTGGAATTCCATGCTCCATAGCAAAAGGAAACGCGCTATAATGAATCTGTTATTTAACCTTGAATGGAGGCCGAACGATGGCTAATGGAAGAACAAAAGCAGGCAGTCAAACGCTTGAAAGCTATGTCGAGTCGCCGGAAAAACTGCAGGGCTTGTATAAGCGCACCTTATGGATTGTCATGCTCTCGCAAATTTTCGGTGGAGCTGGCTTGGCTGCGGGGATTACAGTAGGCGCGTTGCTCGCGCGAGATATGCTTGGTACGGAAAGCTATGCGGGGCTTCCGGTCTTTCTCTTTACGCTCGGATCAGCAGGAGCGGCGCTCGTTGTCGGGCGCTTGTCCCAGCGTTTCGGCCGCAGGACAGGCTTGGCTGCCGGGTTTGTTACAGGCGGCATCGGTTCGATCGGTGTCGTATTTGCCGCGATATGGGGCAATGTCTTTCTACTATTCCTGTCGCTTGTCATCTACGGGGCAGGAACGGCGACGAATCTTCAAGCGCGTTATGCAGGAACAGACTTGGCAAGCACGAAGCAGCGTGGAACGGCCATTAGCATCGCTATGGTGGCGACAACGTTCGGTGCATTTGCCGGACCGAATCTTGTTGGCGTCATGGGAAGTTTCGCTGAATCCATCGGGGTTCCGTCACTTGCCGGCCCGTTCATTTTAGCGGGAGCTGCATACATACTGGCAGGCATCGTGTTATTTGCGCTATTGCGGCCAGATCCGCTCATGGTGTCGCGTTTTATCAGCGATCAGCAAAAGCGGGATCAAGCCGCGTCAGGAGAAGAACAAGTAGCGGGCCCAGCGGTCAATAGCCGCGGTGTTTTCCTCGGCGCAACAGTTATGGTCATCACACAAATTGTCATGGTTGCGATCATGACCATGACGCCGGTACATATGGGCCACCACGGCCATAGCCTCAATGCAATCGGCATGGTCATCGGCATCCATGTAGCGGCAATGTATTTGCCCTCGCTTGTGACTGGGGTGCTGGTCGATAAGGCCGGGCGCGTCGCAATGGTCGTCGCAGCGGGAGTGACCTTGCTCGCAGCTGGGCTTGTTGCGGCCTTCGCTCCTGGCGATTCGCTGTTTGTACTGATTCTGGCATTAGCGCTGCTTGGGCTTGGCTGGAACTTCGGGTTGATCAGCGGCACGGCATTGATTGTCGATTCGACGAAACCGAAAGCGCGGGCGAAAACACAAGGGTCGGTCGATGTCCTGATCGCCCTGGCCGGCGCGACTGGAGGCGGCATGTCGGGGATGGTCGTAGCCGGCACGAGCTTTGCGGTGCTGTCGCTTGCTGGCGGAATCCTGTCATTGTTATTGGTGCCTGTCGTCATTTGGTTTTGGCGCAGTCAAGAAACCAGTGTTTCATAAGGAACGGAGGCTTGGATGCCTCCGCTTTTTTTATTCTCATGGAATTTTAATGTTCTCCTCAGCAGTCACTCAGCCTGCGCGGATATGCTAGAACTATCATAAAGCGAGAAAGGGTGTTTGAAGATGAAGAAAATGACAGCAGGAATGGCCGCAGTGATTTTATTGGCAGGATGCGGCACAGCACAAGATACGAGCCAAACGACAACAGCGGATACTGAAAATGCAACGCAGCAACAGACAGATGCAACAAATGGCGATAGCGGAAAAGCGCAAGGTGCGTCCACTGAACAAGCGGACAGCGCGGAGAAGGAAGCAAAAGCTAACCAATCAGCATCTCCAGCAGCAAACGGCGAGATCCGCGAATTCGACTTGGATTTGAAGTTCACGGATGACCGTGAATGGGAATTTGATTACGACCGAAACGAAGCGTCGATCGAGCGCGATTCCGGAGACCGGTTATCTGGCCAGCAAGCCCAAGATGAATTTGCGCAGCTTTTCCAAGCCATCCAGTTTTCAACGGAACGCCCACTGGAGGACATCAAGCGCGAGGTGTTGGAAGCAGTCAATGCCGAGCAAGAGGGCGTGCGGGATTTTGAGATGGATGTAAAATTTGATTCAGGAGAAGAAATGGAAATCAATCACGATGTGAGAAACGGTGAAACTTCTGAAGAACTTAACGAATTTTCGCTTGAACTTAAGTTTGTGGATGGCGGTGAATCGAGTTATGACTTCGAAAGCGATGAGCGGGAAGCGGAGATCGAGCGCCGTGATGGATCGGAAAACGAAGGGGCAGCAGCACTTGAAGAGATGGAACAGTTGCTCAATCAAGTCAACATCGCGACGGACCGTTCCATTGATGACATGAAAGCCGAAGTGCTGCAGGCATTGTCGATCGATGCGGGTGAAGTAGAGGATTTTGAACTTGAAGTGGATTATCGTGGCGGTGAAGAGCTTAAGTTTTCACATGATATGAAATAACCCGTTGTATCCGATTTTGGGAAAAGCCATGTCCTAAGGATGGGTTGAACACTGATTCTATCAAGCCTCAGTTACGGACATAACGAAACCCCTCACCTGCATTGGTGAGGGGTTTCGCTTGATTCCATTTAGTTCAAAAACTGCGTATCGGTCAATTCGCTGAAGTCGGGTTTTTCTTTCAGGAATTTCAAGTCGAATGATGAATCGCCAAAGGCTTGGATTTCTTCGCCATCGATGTCCGTGCTGAAGAACATATTGTCCCAAGCGCCATCGATAACGGATTTTTCAAGTTCCTGGCCAGTGATGTCATCAATGGTGGAGATGACAATTTCCTTGGATTCCTCAGGATTTTCTTCAATATAAGCGGTAGCTTCTTCGTGCGCATCGACAATGGCCTGGACGGTTTCAGGATCAGACTCGATCAATTCGCTGGAAGTGACGAGGACAGATGCTGGAAGTGAAGTGCCGAAGGAAATCTCATCCGGTTCGATGATCACTTTGGCGCCGGTGTTTTGAGCGAGAACAGATGCCCAAGGTTCCGGGGCGACGGCGACATCGATTTTGCCCGTTTCGAACATGGCTTCATATTGTGCCGGCTTGCCGGTTTGGTGGATCATTTCGCCGCCGATGCGGTTGGATGTGATGTCGTTTTCTTTCATATACGTTTCGAACTGGACATCATGTGTGCAGCCGACGCGGGGAGTGATGAATGTGCTGCCGGGGATGTCTTCGATAGATTCGATGCCGCTGCCATCACGTGCCATGACGACGGTTCCGCCGCTCGCGCCGCCAGCGATCATGCGTACATCCGCGCCGTTCGTGTAGTTGTTCATTGCAGGCCCGGGACCAACTAGCCCGCCGTCGATGTCGCCAGTTTTCAGCGCCGTCATGAAGTCAGAGCCATCAGCGAATGTCACGTATTCGACATTCGTGCCTTCTGGCAAATTGTTTTCATAAAACTGCTGGTCTTTGGCGACCATTGCTGTTGCGTGGTCGAGGTTCGGGAAATAGCCGAGTACGATGGTGTCTTCGGAATCGCCTGTGGCAGCGCCAGATGCTCCGCAAGCTGACAGGATCCCCGCAGCCGCGAGTGAAGTTAAAATAAGTCCGGATCTTTTCATAAAATGATTCCTCCTCTAATGGTTTCAGGTTTTAGGATTCAAGTCCCCAGCGTTTCAGGACATTCTTTTCGATGCGTTGGAAAATCAATTGGTCGACGACTGCACCGACGACACCGATGATGATCATGACGCCGATGACCAGCGCCATATTGCCGAAGTCGGAAGCGTAGCGCAATGTATAGCCAAGCCCTGGCCCGGCACTAAGCAGTTCGCCGGCCATCAACGCACGCCAGGCAAATGCCCAGGCGAGGCGGGCGCCGGTTACGAGATAAGGGATGGAAGCCGGGATGATGACTTTCCAGAACAAGTCGATGCCGTTCGACCCCATTGTGCGTGCTGCTTTTATGTAGAGTGGATTGACGTTTTTAATGCCCGTCCGTACGTTGAGTGTCATGACGAATGTGCCGCCTAAAATGACAACGAAGATGATGGCACCTTCGCCGAGGCCGAACCACATCATTGCAAGCGGCAGCCAGATGATGCTCGGTACGCTTTGTAAGGCGAGCACCATCGAGCCGATTGTGTCATCGGCCGTTTTCGAGCGTGCCAGCAAAATGCCGAGCGCTGTGCCGATCAACAAGGAAACAGCGAGCCCGATCAACAGCCGGCGGAAACTCGCGACCAAATCATAGACCAAGGTCAGGTCAGCAAATCCTGCGACCAATGCATCCCATACGCTAAACGGGGAAGGGAGGATTGTTTCATGCCATAATTCGAAATGGGAACCGAGGCCCCAGAATAGGATAAGTCCAGTGAAAAACAAGAGGCGCTTAACTGCGGGCTTCATAGGCAAGCTCCTCGTTTATGACTTTGTCGATTTCGCCTTTTAACAGCCCCATGATGCGTTCTTCGAGTGCGGCGACTTGTTGTTTGTGTTCGTCCCGGGGGCGCGGGATATCGACTTCGATGTCGGCGATAACGGTGCCGGGCCGTGTGCCCATGACCACGATGCGATCCGATAGTTTGATCGATTCCTGTATGCTGTGCGTGACGAAGACGATGGTTTTCTGCGTATCGATCCAGATCTTCTCCAACTGTCCGTGAAGCCGGCTGCGCGTCTGTTCGTCAAGTGCGCCGAACGGTTCATCCATTAAGAGAACAGCCGGGTCCATCGCGAGTGAACGTGCGATTGAAACGCGCTGTTGCATGCCGCCCGACAGCTCGTGCGGGTAATGGCCTGCGTAATTGCTGAGCTGCACCATCTGCAGGAAATGGCGGGCGCGTTCAATCGCCTGCTTTTTATTCATTTCTTTGCGAAGTGGAAAGACGACATTTTCCGTAACGGTCATCCATGGAAACAAAGCGGCTTCCTGAAACACCATGCCGCGGTCTTTCCCGGGCTTTTGTACATTTTTTCCGTCGACGACGATGCCGCCCGACGAAGCGGAAGTCAGGCCGGCGATCATCGATAGTAAAGTCGACTTGCCGCAGCCGGAAGGGCCGAGAATCGAGACGAATTGGCCTTTCGGGATTTCCAGGTTGATATCTTCTAATACCGTATTGGCATTATTGTCTTTATCGGTATAGATCTTGTTGATGTGCTGGATTTCAATAAACAAAATAGTTCACCGGTTATAAAACCTACCTTTCTAATCGGGTATTGTTTAATAAAGTATAGTAGTTTTATAGGGATTGTCAATAATTCTCGGGAAAAAGTTTTTCTCGTAAACTAGGGCATCTTCATTCTCCTTTTGAGCTGTATTTATCCACATAGCTTCCGGATCAATAATAGCTGCGGTGCGGCCCCGATTTTTTAATTGTCGACACTGGACAACTCTTAGTGAAATCGAACAGAAAAAACCCTGCTTTTATTCAAAGCAGGGTTCTTACGACTATTGTATTTTTTTCAATTCTTCCAAGACTTTGGAAGGTTCAACGCGGTCTTTATAATCCGCTTTTGTATATTCGTAGGCAACCGTTCCATCGCCAGTAATAATGTAAGTAGCGGAAACTGGAAGCGTCCAATCAGCATCTCCGTTGTACTGGTCGACATCAAGTTTATTGTCTTTATAAATTTCGATTAGGTATTCCGGCAGCTGGTAGACCAAATTGAATTTGCTGGCGACTTTATTGCCGACATCGCTTAATACTTTATATTCCAAATCATGCTTTTCCAGTACAGACATGGAATGGTCAGGCGTCTGCGGGCTGATAGCCAATAGTTCGGCTCCAGCGCCATGTATTTCCCCGATAATCTGTTGGTAAGCCCGGAGCTCCATATTGCAGTAAGGGCACCAATTGCCGCGGTAAAAAGTCAGGATGACAGGTCCTTGCTTCAATTGATCATAAAGCTCCACGGATTTTCCTGCAGCGTCGGGCAAGGTGAAGTTCGGGGCTTTGGCACCTTTTTTTAAGCCGTTTCCTTCATCGGACGCTTCGAGTTCGGTGATGGCGTCCTGCATTTTTTGCTGGATTTCCTCTGGTTTTGATGCTTTGAATTTTTTGATGTATTCATCGAATTCACGTCTCATTTCGGTTGTCATGCCCATCATCTCCAGTCTATAGACTAATAAAGGTAATTGACTGCCTCACTTTGGAAAGCAGGGAATGGTCTCTTTGATGCGGTTATTCAAATAGGTTCATGCTCAAATAGCGTTCGCCGGTATCCGGGGCGATGCACAATACTTTTTTACCGGATCCGAGCCGTTTGGCGATTTCGATGGCTGCATAAATAGTGGCACCCGCAGAAGGGCCGACAAAGACGCCTTCTTCCCGGGCAGATCGGCGGAACATCTCGATGGCGTCTTCGTCTTCGATCGCCATGATTTCATCGTAGATCGCCGTATTCAATGTATCCGGCACGAATCCTGGGCTGGTGCCGACCAGTTTATGTTTGCCGGGTTTGCCGCCTGACAGCACAGGTGAGCCTTTCGGTTCGACAACTGTTATATGGAGGTTTGGCAAATGTTCTTTCAAGGTTTCACCGGTTCCGGTGATGGTGCCGCCTGTTCCGGCCGAAGCAACGAAGGCGTCGAGCTGCCCGTCCATTTGCTCGAGGATTTCAAGCGCCGTCGTGCCGCGGTGGGCATCGGGGTTGGCCGGATTTTCAAATTGCTGCGGGATGAAGCTGCCGGGAATCGTTTCACGCAATTCAAGCGCTTTGTGGATTGCACCCGGCATTTTGTCATCACTTGGCGTCAACACGACTTCCGAACCGAAAGCTTTCAGCAAATTGATGCGCTCTTGAGTGGCATTATCCGGCAGCACGAGGATGGAGCGGTAGCCTTTTGCTGCAGCGACCATCGCGAGGCCGATGCCGGTATTGCCGCTCGTCGGTTCGATGATTGTCGAGCCCGCCTTCAAGGCGCCAGACTCTTCAGCTTGCTTGATCATATTATAGGCCGCCCGGTCCTTGACGCTTTTGGTCGGGTTGAACATTTCCAGTTTTACATAGACGTCCGCTGCGCCTTCAGGGACAATGCGGTTCAATTTAACGACAGGCGTATCGCCGATCAGTTCCGTAATGGATTCAAATGGTTTCATCAACTAAACAACCTTTCTCTATCGGATATGAAGGATATTATCTACCATTGTAGTACAAAGCGAAAGGCTGTGCCATTCGCTTGTTTCAGGAGCTTATAAACGCCCTTATACATTATATAGAAGAAAGTTTGCCATCCCTTGCTTGGCTAAATAAGTCGAACGGGGTGAAATCTTCGACAAAATGCCAAAGAGTAGCGTACTATTTTGATAACGGGAAATCGTTCGAATCATGCAATGGAAAGTAGGGACAGACGTGAAAAAACAAATAGTGGTAATTGGGCTTGGGCGCTTCGGAAGCAGTGTCTGCAAAGAACTTTACGGGATGGGGCACGACATCATGGCAATCGATTCCAACCCGGAAACGGTCAGCACAATGTCCGATTATGCGAGCCATACGGCAACAGCCGATGCGACGGATGAAGGCAGCCTGAAATCGCTCGGTGTCCGGAACTTCGAATTTGCCATCGTCGCGATCGGCGATGACTTGCAGGCGAGCGTTTTGTGCACGCTCATGCTGAAAGAACTCGGCGTCCCAAAAGTTTGGGTCAAAGCACGCGACCAACAGCACCAAAAGATCCTCGAGCGCATCGGGGCAGACCGTGTCATCCAGCCGGAATACGAAATGGGCGTCCGCACGGCGCATCATATCGATTCTGAAAAAGTGGTCGATTACATCAACCTATCGGAGAACTACAGCATCATCGAGCTTGCGGCCTCAAAAAAAGTAATCGGCAAAACCCTTGGAGAACTGAATATCCGCAAAGATTACGGTTGCATGATTTTGGCAATCAAGCACGGCGAAGATGTCAATATCGCGCCGCTGCTCGAAGACCGAGTGGAAGCAGGCGATATTTTAATTGCGATGGGGCATAAAGACGACCTCAAACGCTTTGAAGACAAAGGGCTGTAAAGAACGACAGCCTAATCGATGGATAAAGGCGGTGGCTCGATGAAAGTACGGATCGATTGGACGTATAAATCACCGAAAAACAAAGTCGTGCAATTTCTCTCAGAAGAGCTTGACGCGAACGAAGCGCTGATGGTGGCGCAGGACTTGGAACGTACAGGTCGCACCAAGCGACTTCAGTTTGCCGACCGGCATAACAGCAATTGGAGCGTCAAGGAACTGAAAAATTACGTCAAGGAAGTGGAAACCGAGCCGCATGACGTCATCGCCTATTACGATGGCGGTTTTGACCGCCATTCAAAACGGGCGGGTCTTGGCTGTGCGGTTTACTTCAAACAAAACGGCAAGGACTATCGTTTGCGAAAAAATGCGCTCATCAACGAAATCGACTCGAATAATGAAGCGGAGTATGCGGCCCTATCGATGGCGGTACAAGAAATCGAATTTCTCGGCGTCCACCATCTTCCTGTCCGCTTGATTGGCGATTCGAGAACATTGGTCAATCAAATGAGCGGCGAATGGGCGGTGCCGGAAGAAACGTTGGCGAGGTGGGCTGACCGCATTGACCAGCGATTGGAGAAAATCGGCATCCATCCCGAATACGAATTCGTCCCGAGAAAAGAAAACGCCGAGGCGGATCGTTTGGCCACACAAGCTTTAGGAGAAATCATGATTGAAAGCCTTATTGATTTAAATGCTGATAATTGAACACATGAACACAAGTTGCCAGGAAGAAGCATTTCTGGCAACTTTTTCAATTCTATGTAAGTTTGTATCACTTTCCATGCCAAATCACTCAAATTTATCAGAATAGTGTGATATTTGTTGAAATTAAAGTTTCTAGGGTGTATAAATGAGGTGTACAAAAGTTATACAAATACTATATGGAAAGAGGTTGGACACATGAAGAAGTTATCTGTCTCTCTTGTCGCAATGCTGGTGCTGTTTTCCCTTCTCGCATCCTTAGTCATGGCGGATGAACACGGTGACATGGCAAAAGTACGGGTGTTGCACGCTTCGCCTGATGCCCCTGCAGTAGATGTATACGTCAATGGTGATTTAACGCTCGAAGAAGTACCATTCAAGACGGATTCAGGTTATTTGGAAGTCCCGGCTGGTACGCATGATGTAGAAGTCTTCGCTGCAGGTACTGAGTATGCAGCAGGTGAAGGCGTCTTGCAGGCTGACTTGGAAGTAGAAGCTGGAAAAGCTTATACAGTAGCTGCTGCCAACCTATTGGAATCCATCGAATTTGTAGTAGCTGAAGATTCCATGGAAGTTACTGAAGGCCAAGCGAAAATCCGCGTCGGCCATTTGTCCCCGGATGCTCCAGCAGTTGATGTTGGGATCATCGGTGGAGATGCATTGTTCAGCGGAGCAGAGTTCCCAGGAATCACGGATTACTCAGAAGTAGCTCCTGACACATATGACTTGGAAATCCGTTTGCCGGATGGCACACAAGTATTGCCGCTCGAAGGAACTGAACTAGCTGCAGATACTGTCTACTCTGTCTTTGCAGTCAATACAGTCGATTCCCTTGAAGTGATCGCCCTTGTCGATTACGAAGCAGCTGCTTCACCGGATGAAATGCCGACAACTGGACTTGGCACACCAGAACAGTCCCAGTCCATGTGGTTGTTGATCGGTGGCGCATTGTTCTTAGTAGCAGCTAGTGGGCTTGTGTGGAGAAAACGATTTCAATAAATTCGCATTGCTCCTCGCTGTCGTATTTCTTGCAGGATGTACGTCTGCCCCGCAAGATGAAGTGAGTATCCGCAGTGCGGAAGTCGGCTTTTCCGTCAAGGCGGAACCGGCGAGATCAGAACAACCGAAAGAAGTAGAGAAGGCGAAAGCCGCTGAGAAAGAAAAACCGGCGGCCAAGCCGAAGTCGAAGCAGGCAGCAAACCCGATTAATGAAGTGAACCAGCCAGGCATCGCGCCAGAGACGTTGTCAATCCCGTCCATTGGGCTGAAAGCGGATGTCACGCATCTCGGCGTGACCGACTCGGGGGAAATGGCGGTGCCGGATAACGGCGAAGAACTAAGCTGGTTTTCGCCGGGCTACCAACCCGGCCAAAGAGGGCGCGCGGTCATCGCTGGACATGTCGATGATTTGGACGGCCCGGCCGTGTTTTGGGACTTGACGGAACTCGAGCCGGGAGATGAAATTGTTGTAGCCGGCGACGATCGCGAGCTGCGGTTCAAGGTCCATACGATGGAGTCGGTGCCGCTCGATCTGGCGGATGTCGATTCGGTGTTCGGTTATCATTCATCCCCGGAGCTGGTGTTGATTACTTGCTCTGGAACTTATGATTATGACCGGGGCACGAGGGAAGAGCGCTTGATTGTCTACGCTTCGCTTGTACAAGAATAGAAAGCGTCTCCTTGGAGGCGCTTTTTTTTATGGCTTGGTTTTAGATTTGTTCCCGTGGCTTATGCCCACGGAGCTGTGAGGCCGTCACATTTTCGCAACAATACTCGAAGCAGCATCCCACTTGGAGACTACTTCCGGATAGCTGCATGATATAATTGGATGGAACTTTTTTTGTGGTTACATCAGATTATATAAGGAGTCGTCTATCGCCCTATGAAGGAATCATTAAAGCAAATCGTGGAAAGTGCGCGGTTCAATACATTCATCACTGTTTTAATTTTAATCAATGCCTTGCTGGTCGGTTTGGAGACCTATCCGTCGATTGCGGAAAACTACGGTTCATGGCTGTTGATACTGGATATCATCATTTTGGCATTTTTCACGTTGGAAATCCTCGCGAAACTCTTTGTTTACCGGGCGAAATTCTTTGGCAATGCATGGAATAATTTTGATTTCATCATCGTTGTGGGTAGCCTCATCCTCTACAACTCGCCATTTATCAGCGTATTGCGGATTTTCCGCGTGCTGCGGGTATTGCGGACGGTGTCGACCATTCCATCGCTGCGCCGCGTCGTGACGGCTTTGTTCATGGCCATTCCGACCATCACGAGCGTCATCTTGCTGATGTCGATCATTTTTTACGTTTATGCGGTCATCGGGACGTTCTTTTATGCGGACATTGAACCGGAATATTTCGGCGATCTTGGCCTTTCGCTCATTTCGCTGTTCCAGATTTTCACCTTGGAATCCTGGGCGAGCGGGATTTTCCGCCCGGTCTTTGCTGCGGAGCCCTGGTCTTGGCTGTATTTCATTTCCTTCATCATCGTCTCGACGTTCCTGATGATCAACTTGATCGTTGGGGAAATTGTCAATAACGCACAGAAGATCTCGGATGAAATCGACAAAGAGACGGCTGAACTCGAGGGCATCAAAGAAGACACTTCAGAAATTGAAGATTTGAGAAAAGAAGTCGGCGAACTGAAAAGCATGATCCAAACACTCGTCGACCGGAAATAACAGTAAGCATAAGAAGCTGCCCAAAATTGGGCAGCTTCTTTTTAGCTTGTTGAGGGAGCTAAGAAATCGTATTTTCCGAAGCTTATCGCTCGCTTTCCGTGGGCTCGCGCTCAAGCCTCCTCAGTCGCTGCGCTCCCTGCGGGGTCTCGATCGTCTCGCTTTACCACCGGAGTCGAGCGAACGCTTCTCCAAACACTTAGATAAATCATTGAATTTTAAATATTGAAAAGTAGTTCGCCGTTTTAATTCATAATGGATTAATAGACTTCTTTTTGTACGGATCATACTTTCGGCAATTGGTTGACGAGTGTGATGAATTCGCGGGAGACATAGGGCACGTAGCGGTTTTTGGCCATGATGATGCCGAGTCGCCACGGGAAAGTCTGGGTCAGCGAGACGGTTTTGAACGGTCCGTCCTGGACGCGGTCGCAGATCAATTTCGGCATCAAGGTGACGCCGAGATTTTTCTCGACCATGCCGACGATGAAATCCCATTGCGAGCTTTCGTAGGCAATTTTCGGTTCGAATCCTTCGCTGCGGCAGAATTCAACGGTCCGCCCGTTAAGTGTGAATTCCTTGCTGAGAAGCAGGAACGGATCGTTTCTGAAATCGATCAAATTACGCGTGTGCTGGTTTGCGAGTGGATGGTCTTCGTGGACGAGCAGTTTGATTTCCTGGTCGACAAAGGGAACGACATCAAAACGCTCGGCATCGACAGGGAGCATGACGAACCCAAGATCCACTTCACCATCGGCCACTTTCTCTTCTACTTTTTTGGCACCATCTTCAACCAGGATGACGGTTACATCTGGATAACGGGATTGGAACGCTGCAATGATGGTCGGAAAGAACAAAGTGCTGATGACCGGCGGCAAGCCAATCTTGATCTTGCCTTTGTTCAAGTTCATGACGTCATACAGCGAAGAGGACAAGTCATCGAGGCTGTTAACGATTTTCTGCGCCTGCACGAAGACCACTTCGCCGGCATCGGTCAAACGCACTTTCCTGGACGAGCGGTCGAATAACGATACGTCCATTTCCTGTTCCAGGTTTTTGACCATTTTGCTAAGCGTTGGCTGTGTTACGTGGAGGGCTTGCGCCGCTTTTGTGAAACTTTGATGCTTGGCCACTTCGATGAAATAGCTGAGCTGTCGGATATCCATGTGAATGCTCCTTATCTATAACTAATGTCTATGGAAGCTATTATTATTATTCATTTTACCTATCGATTTCTTCGTTGTATAGTATTAAAAGGTTTCAGGACTAAATATTTAGACAATTCATCTATGCTTTTCGGGGAGAAAAGTAAGCGTTTCCAATTTGTTCGAAAAACCGTAACACATTCAAAAGGGGGATTTATCATGTTAAGTATGATTGGAATGGTTGGAGGACTTATTCTATTGATCGTGTTGACGATGAGGGGCGTCAACTTGTTGATCGCTGGCCCATTGTCGGCATTATTCGTCGCAGTGCTCAGCGGCTTGCCGCTGTTTCCGCAATTGGTAGGGGAAGGGGAAGCTAATTTATTGTCGAACTATATGGGCGGCTTCTCCGGATTCATCACCTCATGGTTCCCGATGTTCTTGCTCGGAGCCATCTTTGGTAAGGTCATGGAAGATACAGGCGCGGCAGACAGCGTCTCCAAATGGCTGGTCGGAAAGTTCGGCTTGTCAAAAGCGGTGTTGGCGATTGTTATCGCCTGTGCCGTCTTGACTTACGGCGGCGTCAGCTTGTTCGTTGTGGCGTTCTCGGTTTACCCGATGGCACTCAGCTTGTTCAAGCAAGCGGACTTGCCTCGCCGCTTTATCCCGGCAGCGCTTGCGCTTGGGTCTGTCACATTCACGATGACTTCTGCGGGATCACCGGAAATCCAAAACTGGATCCCGATTGAGTACTTGAACACCAGCCCATATGCCGGTTGGGAAGTCAGCATCATCGTTGCGGTCTTCATGGCGGTATTCGGCTATTGGTGGTTGAAACGCATGATCAATAAAGCGGTGAACAAAGGCGAACGTTTCGAAGCAAGGGAATCGGATCCGCAATTGGCGGACAGAGCGTTGCCTCACCCGGTTACAGGCTTGATTCCGTTGCTGGTCGTATTGGCCGGGTCATTCATTTTCCACGATTCACTTGGAACTTCTGCCTTGATTTTGGCATTGCTTGGCGGTGTCATCACGACATACTTATTGAATATGAAATACTTCACGAACCTTGGCAAAGCATTGACAGACGGGACGATCGGCGCATTGATCGCCATCGGCAACACGGCAGCAGTCGTGGGATTCGGCGGCGTTGCAAAAGCAGTGCCTGCTTTCCAGGTGGCAGTAGATGCCATGACAAGCATTCCGGGAAGCCCGTTAATCGGCGGTGCTGTAGCGGTCAGTGTCATCGCCGGACTTACAGGGTCCGCTTCCGGTGGGCAAGTCATCGCATTGCCATTGATTGCGCCACATTATATCGATATGGGCGTCAACACGGAAGCGCTTCACCGGACCATTGCAATTTCTTCCGGTGCGCTCGATTCATTGCCGCATAACGGTTACGTCGTTACAACGATTCAAGGGATTTGCGGAGAGACTCATAAAGCCGCTTACGGTGCAGTAGGGGCTGTAACGGTAATCGTGCCGTTGATTGGGTTGACGATTGCGATTATCCTGTTCAGCCTCGGATTAGGAATTTAATTTTTCATTTGGAGGGACTCCATCATGGTAGATAAGAAAGTGGTATTGATCACCGGCGCCGCGAGCGGCATCGGCTATGAGATCAGCGTGGATTTTGCCAAAGAAGGCGCAAAGATCGTGCTGACCGATATCAATGAAGAAGCGGTGCAACAAGCTGCCGATGAATTGACAGGGCAAGGCTTTGATTGCATCGGCATCAAATGTGATGTCACCAGCGAAGCTGAAATCAAGGCAGCGATCGACAAAACGGTGGAAACATTCGGTTCCTTGGATGTGCTGATCAATAATGCGGGGATGCAGCATGTCTCGCCGATCGAAGAATTCCCGACCGAGAAATACGAATTGTTGATTAAGATCATGTTGGTTGCACCATTCGTCGCGACCAAGCATGCTTTCCCGATCATGAAGAAACAAGGCTTCGGGCGCATCATCAATATGGCGTCGATCAATGGCCTCGTCGGCTTCGCCGGAAAAGCGGCTTATAATAGCGCCAAGCACGGCGTCATCGGCTTGACGAAAGTCGCAGCGTTAGAAGGCGCAGAGCATGGCATCACGGTCAATGCGATGTGCCCGGGTTACGTCGACACGCCGCTCGTGCGCAATCAGCTGGCCGATTTGGCGAAGACGCGCAATGTCTCGCTGGAAAAAGTGTTAGAAGAAGTCATTTACCCATTGGTTCCGCAGAAACGCTTGTTGTCGGTGCAGGAAATCTCCGATTACACGATGTTCCTCGCGAGCGATAAAGCCCGCGGCATCACCGGACAGGCAGCGGTCCTTGACGGCGGCTATACAGCACAATAAAAGCACGGCGCATTTTTGCGCCGTGCTTTCTTGATTTTAATATGGTCTATCAATGAAGCTCAATCGTCGAGAAAGTTTTCAGCGATGCCGAGAAACAGGCGGGGCTGTTCGACGTTCGGCGCATGGCCCGAACGCTTGAATTCCATAAAGCTGGCATGCGGGATGAGCCGAGCTGTCTCGTGCCCTTTGTCAGGCGGATTCAATTCATCGTAGCGGCCGCTGATGACCAAGGTTTCTGCTGAAATCTTCGCAAGTTCCGGCCGCAAATCAAAGCGCTCCAAGGCGTTTGAGGCGATGCCTTGCTGCTCCAAGGTCAACTGGGGGCTATTTTGGGCTGTTTTCTCCTGCCATTTCTTCACGGCCGATAAACGGTAGAACATATAGGCTTGTGCTTTATCGAGCTTGTCGTGGATGGATAAGCCATTGAACTCGTCAGCATGGCGATCGAATAATTCAGCCATGGATGATTGCTCGCCGTGGGATTTGGTGGCGACCAACAATAATTTGCGCACGCGTTCCGGACGTCGCGCCGCTAATCCTTGTGCGATATAACTGCCCATGGATACACCGATGACATCAACTGACTCCAACCCCAGATGGTCCAATAATGCGGCAGCGTCTTCGATATGGTCATCGAGTGTATAGGCGCCCGGTTTCGCCGAGTGGCCGTGCCCTCTCGAATCCAGCGCGATAATGCGGCGCTTCGTGCGGAAAAAGCCGATCTCGCGGTAAAACATGGCGGAGCTGCTGGTCAATCCATGAAACAGGAGAAGCGGCTGGCCGCTTCCAATATCTTCGTAATATAGGCTAATATCGTTTTGGGTGAATATAGGCATTAGTTTCTTCCTCTCATCTCTATCTACTATTTTACTATACCTCAATAACACAAGCGCAAACGGAAAGCCGTCTGCGCTTGTTAGGTTTTATCCAATTTATGCTTGCGGCTTTGCCATTTATCGATAAAGCTGAAAATGGCAGCGAGCAACAAGAACATGCTGAGTGTCGTGTACCAGGGAAATTCCGAAATGGCTCTGCCGAAAGCGGTATACAGGATGGCCGGTGCGATCAAACCGAGTGCGGAGTAATACATATATTCCCTGCGGGTGTTGGTCATTTCCATTAAATAAAACGACAGCAGGTGAAAATGCACAAAGGGCATGACGCGCAGAATCATCACTTGGGAAACGGTCAAGTTGCGGTCAGGAAACCATTTGTCTTTCAAGGCGGCGAGTTTGGAGCGGAAGCGAGGAAATTTATTGATCATCATATATGAAATATAGCTCATCAGTGTCAATCCGATAAAAGATAGGATAGCCCCTTGGAAAAAACCGAAGAGAAATCCGCCTGCGATGCACACGGCGATCACCGGCAAAAACAACAGCGGCCGGACCAAATGAAGTAAAATGAACAAAAGCGGCGCCCAAAGTCCCGCATGGCCGATAAAGTTTTCTATTGCTTGCTCGAACTCAGCCAAATCCACTGTTCTCCCCGCCTTTCAGCTTCTATTACTAATAAGGAAGAATAAGCGAAAAGGTCCGGAAAAGCAAGGATTTGTTTGATCCCCCCCAACTTAGGGGTATGAAAAATTATCTACATAAAAACATTTTTATCGATCATCCAGATCAACCATCACCAAGAAAAGGGAGAGGATTTTATGAAAAGTAGCTTGAAAATAGCCAGTGCCTTCATCGGAATTGTTGTCGGCGCTGGCTTTGCGTCCGGACAGGAGATTTTGCAATATTTTACCAGTTTTGGTTATTGGGGTGTAGGCGGCGTCTTGGTCGCCACTGCCCTATTCGGCTATATCGGGATGATCCTGACTCGTCTCGGAAGCCGCATGCAAACCACTTCGCATGAAGATGTCGTCTACCGCATAAGCGGTAAATGGCTTGGCAAAGTGATCGACTATACATTGATTTTGACCTTATTCGGTATTTTAGTCGTCATGATCGCTGGGGCTGGATCGATTTTTTCCCAACAATTCGACCTGGCGCCGGCATTTGGGCGCAGTATCATGATTGTATTGGTCATCGTAACCATCATGATGAACGTCAAAAAAGTCATCACTATCATTTCCAGCATTACGCCGTTTTTGATTTTGATGGTAGTGGGCATCGCCATTTACAGTGTCATCACGATGGACAGCAGTTTCAGCGCACTCGACCCGGTAGCTAAAGAACAGCTATCCGCTACACCGAACTGGCTATTGTCGGCAATCAACTACGTGTCGCTCGCCATCGCGCTAGGAGCCTCGATGTCGCTTGTCATGGGAGGCGCAGAACCAAATGAGAAAGTAGCAGCCCGCGGCGGGTTGATCGGCGGACTTGGCTTCGGCGTCTTGATCCTGCTCAGCTATGTGGCGATATTCGCCAAAGTGGATGTCGTTGGTGGAGCGGACTTGCCGATGCTCGCCATCGGGGATGACATTTCACCGATCCTCGGCATCATCATGGCGATTGTCATCTTCGCAATGATTTACAATACAGCCGTCAGCATGCTATTGTCGTTCTCTGCACGATTCACGGAAATCGGCACGAAGAAATTCCGGATCTTTGTTATCATTGCCGGATTGATCGCTTTTGCACTCAGCTTCGTCGGATTTACGGCTTTGGTCAATTATCTGTACCCAGCGGTCGGCTATCTCGGCTTGCTGTTGATCGGAGCCTTGATCTTGGCGGATATCCGCAAAGTCGGCAAAAACGACAAAGCCAAGCGCGACAAAGAAGCAACAAACTAAGAAAAGGCCTTCTGCCAAGCAGAAGGTCTTTTTGTTATAGTGGAGAAAGAAACCAGACATGCATAGAGGAGGAATGGGATGAAGATTTTAATTGTCGGGGCAGGCGCGATGGCGTGTCTGACTGGGGGTAAATTGAAAGCAAGCGGGGAAGACGTGCGCTTATACAATCGCTTGAATAGCCACGTGGAAACCATCAATGAGCAAGGTTTGCGCATCGTCGAAAAAGATAACTCGGTTACGCAAATCGATCTGGAAATCGTACAGCAGTTGAAAGCCGATGAACAGGTGGACATTCTTCTCATCCTTTTGAAAGCCCAGGCCAACGAAGTGGTGCTCGGTAAACTGCGCGGCAAACTGGCTGAGGAGACGGTAATCGTCACGATGCAAAATGGCATCGGCAACGCTGAGACAATCCAGCAATGGTTTCCAATGAACACAGTCGTCTCCGGAACACTCGGCCATGGGGCGAGCGTTGAACACGATGGCACGATTTTGCATAGGGGCTGGGGCACAAACTATCTGGGAGATGTCGACGAAGAAACAGCCAGCAAGAAACTCACAGCTTTTGCTGAAAAGCTGAGCATAGCAGGAATGAAAACGGAAGTGTCAGAGGACGTCAACGCGGTCATCTGGAATAAATTATTCGTCAATGCCGCCTTCAACTCCGTGACCGCCCTGACCCGGTTGCGAAACGGCGACATCCTCAATACACAGGAAGGGGAGGACTTGCTGCGTGCAGTCACGAAAGAAGCCGTGCTCGTCGCCCGTGCGGAAGGGGTGGATGCGGACGCAGAAGCGGTCGCGGAGGAATGCCTGAGAATGGGGCGCCAAGATATCGGCGCCAATAAATCATCGATGCTCATGGATATCTTAAGAAAACGCCAGACAGAAATCGAAGTCATCAATGGCGGCATCGTGAAGCTGGGGAAAAAACATGGAATCGAAACGCCCGTCAATGCCAGCCTAGCCGGGTTAATCCGTATCATCGAACAGAATTACAAGCTGCGCGTCGACGAACCGAGCGTACAAAAATAAGCCAGTTGCCGGGATTCCGGCAACTGGCTGTTCCTGTTAAGGCAAGTATTTCTTGATGATGGGTTGCATCCGGAAGCCGAACAGGCCGGCAAAGACAGCGAGCAGCACGTCTTTTGGAAGAGGCACCGCCATCCAAGCCCATGCCATGCCGTAAGTAAAGCCTTCCGGCGCGGCAAACCATAATTTATAAGCGGCATACATCCAATTGGTGCCGAACACGTAATTAATCGCTGTCGCTACAAGAGCTGCGAAGATAAACCCTTTTTTGGAAGGCATTTTTTCTGCAATCCAACCTGCTGCAAAAGCGGTAAAGATATAAGATAGGATAAAGCCGAATGTCGGCGAGATCAATGTGTCCATGCCACCTGAAAACTTGGCGAAGACTGGGACGCCGGCAAGGCCGATCGCGGCATAGACGATCATCGCAGCAGCGCCGAGACGCTTGCCAAGCAGAATGCCGGCGAGAACCGCGAAGAACGTCTGCAAGGTAATCGGCACGCCCCCGACGATCAGGAAAGATGAGATGTTGGCACCGATCGCCATAAGCGCTGCAAACATGGCGATATGTACGAGTGTTAAAGTACGTGAATGATTGCTGGATCTGGTTACTGAAGTTGTCATGAAAAGACCTCCACTTACTATGTACTAAAACTGAGTATAGAGAATGGGATATTTTAAGTCAACTTATTTTTATAAAAGGTTTACTTAAAAAGTTCTGTGTTTCTTTTCCAATTTTCCGTATGATGAAAAGAAATGAATACATCTTCAGGAAAGCAGGCGAATATATGACGGAGTGGTGGAAGAAAGCGGTTGTATATCAAATTTACCCGAGAAGTTTCATGGATTCCAATGGCGATGGAATCGGCGATATCCCAGGGATCATCAGCAAGCTGGATTATCTGGCAGAACTTGGGGTCGATGTGTTATGGCTATCGCCTGTCTACGATTCCCCGAACAATGACAATGGCTACGACATCCGTGATTACCAAAAGATCATGCAGGAGTTTGGGACGATGGACGATTTCGACAGGATGCTTGTCGGAGTTCATGAGCGCGGGATGCGCCTTGTCATGGATTTGGTCGTCAATCATACATCTGACGAGCATAAATGGTTTAGGGAGCGCCCTGACTATTATATCTGGAAAGACCAGCCGAACAATTGGCGCTCTTTTTTCAGCGGATCGGCGTGGCAATTCGATGAAGAGAGAGAGCAATACTATCTGCACCTGTTTTCCAAGAAACAGCCGGACTTGAATTGGGAAAATGAAGAACTGCGAAATGAAGTGTATAAGATGATGCGCTGGTGGCTGGATAAAGGCGTCGATGGCTTTCGCATGGACGTCATCAATATGATTTCCAAAGACCAGGATTTCCCGGATGGCATCGATGGCGACGGCACACCCCACTTCTTCAACGGGCCGCGCGTCCATGAATTCTTGCAGGAGATGAACGAAAAAGTGCTGTCCGATTACGACATCGTAACGGTCGGGGAAATGCCAGGGGCTGCAACAGAAGACGCGAAATTATATACGGGCGCGGATCGCCGCGAACTCAATATGATTTTTACTTTTGAACACATGAACTTGGACCAGGGGCCAAGCGGAAAATGGGAACTCCAGCCGCTGCGCCTCATGGACTTGAAAGAAAACCTGGAGAAATGGCAAGTGGAGCTTTTTGAAAAAGGCTGGAACAGCTTGTATTGGAACAATCACGACCAGCCGCGCATCGTCTCGCGTTTCGGGAATGACGTCCAGTACCGTAAACAATCGGCGAAAATGCTCGCCACTTGCCTTCATTTCTTGCAAGGGACGCCGTATATTTACCAAGGGGAAGAGCTTGGCATGACCAATGTGGCGTTTTCATCGATCGATGAGTACCGGGATATCGAGACTTTGAATATGTATAAGGAAAAACATGCACAAGGCATTCCACACGAAGAGCTCATGAAGTCGATCCACGCAAAAGGCCGTGACAATGCCAGAACGCCGATGCAGTGGGACGCCTCTCTAAACGCCGGCTTTACTGATGGAGAGCCGTGGATCTCGGTTAACCCAAATTATCTGGAGATCAATGCAGAAAAACGTCACGAAGCGGATTCGGTATTCGGCCATTACCAAAAATTGATCGCGCTCAGAAAAGACTTGGCAGTCATCACAGAAGGCGATTTCAACTTATTGCACCGTGAGGATGAAGAGATTTTCGCCTACTCACGCAATACGCTGGATGAGCAATTGACAGTTTACTGCAATTTTTCCGAAACGCCGCGTGAACTGCCGTTGCCAACGGGCCAAATGCTGATCGGTAATTATCCTCTGCAGGAAAATCAGGGCGTCGTGCTGCTCAGGCCATATGAAGCTCTATGCTTTTATGAGGGCAATCAAAAATAGATGAATGAGTTTAGGGAAGGATGGGGAAAATGAGTAAAGTAATTGGTGTAGACATTGGGGGAACGAAAATCCGTATGGGGGTTATTGATGCAGAGGGGCGGATACTCGCAGAGCGTCAAGTGAAAACGGAGTTTCCATTGTATCCACATTTGGAGCGTCACGTGCTGTTGTTTTTAGAGGAGCATCCTGATGTGTCCGCAATCGGCATCGGAACGCACGGCTTTGTCGACCCGCAAGCAGGGAGCATCGTGTTCGCAGGGGATATGCTGCCGGGCTGGACAGGGACAGAGGTCAAAGCACCGCTCGAACAAGCGACAGGGCGTTACGTCGAAGTAGAGAACGATGCCAATTGCGCAGCGCTCGCTGAAGCGAAATTCGGCGCCGCAACAGGGCTTGGGCGTGTCGTCTGCATCACGCTTGGTACGGGGCTTGGCGGCGGCATCATCTGGGACGGAAAGCTGTTGAGCGGCGGCCCGCACGGCGGGGCTGCAGAACTGGGGCATATGATCTTGTATCCGAACGGTTCACGCTGCGCTTGCGGCCGGCTTGGCTGTGCAGAGCAATACCTATCGGGTACGGCCCTTGTACGCCGTATCAAGGAAGCGGGTCTTTCGGTGACGCCGCCGGAATTATTCGAACTGGCTGAAACGGATGCCCAAGCGCAAAAACTGGTTGCTGACTTCACCGAAGACTTGGCGATCTACATCAGCAGCTTACAGGCGATCTTCGATATGGACATGCTTATTATCGGCGGTGGTGTATCGGAATCGGCCTCGGCCTGGATCGATGAATTGAAACGTCAATTGGCGAAGGTGCTATTGAATCCATTACCGGTGGAAGTGGCGCAATTCGAAAATGATGCCGGCATGCTTGGTGCAGCGCTGCTCGTTCTGGACCGATAAACGCCTGCCTGCACTGAAAAGGCTCCCATGCCCTGCAAAAAATGTTCAAGATGAAAAGCTTTTGCAGGGCGAATGGGCCACGCGATTATAATGGCAAATACCTGCTTAAAAAAACAATTGAAATATTTTAAAAATAGATTGTGCAAACGTTTTCATTGTGATAATCTGTTATTAATTATTAGTTGGAAGCGCTTACCAAAGAGTTTCCATTTTTTTCTGCTCTATTGTGCAATCGTTTGCACAACAACTCAAAGGGGGAGTTCAAGTGAAGGAATTAAAGTTCAGCAAGGGGTTATTGGCATCTGTTTTACTGTCAGCAGGGGCACTTGCAGCATGCAGTTCAGGGGATGAAGGATCAACGGCAGAAGGCGGCGGGGAGCAAGTAACAGTCGATATCTTCCAGTTTAAAGTGGAGTTTAAAGACCAGTTCGAAGATGTCGTCGCGCAATACGAAGAAGAAAATCCTGACGTCAATATCGAAATCACGACAGTCGGCGGCGGTGAAGATTACGGCGCTGCGCTTCGTTCCCGTTTCGCTTCAGGCAATGAGCCGGCTATCTTCAATATCGGCGGGCCACAGGACGTAGCGGACTGGAAAGACAATTTGACAGACCTATCTGATACAGGAGCAGCGGATGCAGCTCTAGAAGGAACGCTTGATGGGGTAACGGTCGAGTCGGAAGTGCTCGGTTTGCCGTATAACCAGGAAGGCTACGGATTTATCTACAATACACGCTTGTTCGAGGAAGCGGGAATCGATGCCGCCTCTATCACAGATTACGCAAGTTTAGAAGAAGCGGTGAAGACGCTTGATTCGAAAAAAGACGAACTCGGCCTTGAATCTGTCTTTGCATTGCCAGGAAAAGAAACATGGGTCACTGGTCTTCATTTGTCGAACACTTTCCTTGCACCTGAGTTCGATAATAACGTTTTGACAGCATACGATGCAGACACAGTGGAATTCGAATACGGCGAAGGATTCAAGAAAATCCTCGATTTGCAAAACGAATATTCAAAGCAGCCGACTGTGAGCCTCGACTACTCACAGCAAGTAGAAGAACTATTCTCTCTTGAACGTGTGGCGATCATCCAACAAGGAAACTGGGTGTATGGTTCGATTGCAGGAATTGACCAGGAACTCGCGGATTCAGGCGTCGGCATGATGCCGATTCCGGTTGAAGGCTTAGAAGACGGCGGCTTGCCGGTCGGCGTGCCGATGTATTGGGGCGTCAACTCGAACCAAGATGAAGAAGTCGTGACGGCAGCAAAAGATTTCCTTGATTGGCTCTACACATCCGATACTGGAAAAACAGCTGTTTTGGAAGACTTTAAATTCATTCCGGCATATGAAGGCTATGACACATCCAAAATCACCGATCCGATGTCCAAAGCGATCTATGATGCTTCTGAAGCCGGCGAAACAATCGGCTGGGTCTTCATGGGCTATCCGACTGGATGGGGCGAAGATGAACTCGGCGCTAGCATCCAGAAATACTTAAGCGATGAAGCAAGCTGGGACGAAGTGGTCGATTCAGCGAAAGCGGCATGGGAAACGAGCCGTGGTGAGTAATTTGTCCATCAAACCAGAGCAGCCATTGTGCTGCTTTGTTTTGTTTCGGGGCTAAACTAGAAAGAGAGGCTAAATTATGCGTACACGGGATCTTTCCTATTGGTTATTTTTAGCGCCTGTATTATTGGCGTTGGCACTAGTCGTTGTTGTGCCGATGCTGCTGGGGCTTTTCTATTCATTCACGGCGTGGAACGGCATCCAAACCGGCGAATTCGTCGGCTTCCAGAATTACCTGAACTTATTTAAGGATGAGCGTTTCCTTGATTCGCTGTGGTTCACGACGAAATTTTCGGTCGTCTCTGTTATTTTGATCAATTTTATCGGACTATCGCTCGCTTTGATCGTCACCTCGAAAATCAAAACAAGCAGCTTGCTGCGCACGACCTTTTTTATGCCGAACTTGATCGGCGGATTGATCCTCGGGTTTATCTGGCAGTTCATTTTCCTGAAAGTGTTTGCGAGTGTCGGCGAAGCGGTTGGCATGGAGAGCCTGCAGGCATGGCTGTCGACAACCGAAACCGGGTTTTGGGGCTTGGTCATTTTGATGAGCTGGCAAATGGCCGGCTATATCATGGTCATCTATATCGCTTATTTGGAAGGCTTGCCGAAAGAATTGATCGAGGCCGCTGAAATCGACGGGGCATCGACTCCCCAGCGTTTTCGCTACATCATCTTTCCGCTCGTTGCACCAGCCTTCACTGTCAGCATGTTCTTGACTTTGTCGAATACATTCAAGCTGTACGACCAGAACTTGTCGCTGACAGCCGGCGGCCCGTACAATTCGACGGAAATGGTCGCCATGGAGATTTTCAAGACAGCGTTCGTGCAAAATGCATTCGCCTACGCGCAGGCAAAAGCGATTATTTTCTTCATTATTGTCGCTGTCATATCACTTGTCCAAGTGTATATCAATAAACGACGGGAGGTCGAAATGTAATGCGCAACCGTTGGAATATAAAAGTTGAAGTGCTTGGCATCGCATTGGCGATTCTATGGCTTTTGCCTTTTTACTTAATGTTCGTCAATTCATTCAAGTCGAAAAAGGAGATTTTCCTCGACACGACGAGCCCTCCGGAAGCCTGGAGCTTCGATAACTATATTACGGCATTCCAGGAACTCGATTTTCTTACAACCTTGTTCAATTCCTTATTGATCACCGTTGTCAGTGTCGTCTTGATCGTCTTATTCTCGGCGATGGCTGCTTATGCGTTGTCGCGAGCGAAAAGCAAGATGTCCACGTTCCTGTTTTTCCTGTTCGTCTCGGCAATGCTCATCCCGTTTCAATCGGTGATGATCCCGCTCGTCACGGTATTCGGCCAATTCGATATGCTGAACCGAGGCGGATTGATTTTTATGTATATCGGTTTCGGTGCGAGCCTGTCGATTTTCCTGTATCATGGGGCTTTGAATAATGTCCCAAAATCGCTCGATGAAGCGGCGAAAATTGATGGGGCAAACCGGTGGCAAGTGTTTTGGCATATCATTTTCCCGATTCTCAAGCCGATCACTGTCACGGTCGCCATACTCAATATCATCTGGATTTGGAACGATTACCTATTACCATCGCTTGTCATCAATACGACCGGCAGTGAAACGATTCCGTTGAAGATGTTCTTCTTCTTCGGCGAATATACGAAGCAATGGCATTTGGCGCTTGCAGGACTTACGCTGGCAATCATTCCGGTGATTATCTTCTATTTCTTTGCGCAGCGCTCGATCATCAAAGGCGTCTCGGATGGCGCTGTAAAATAAGGGGGCAATCGCAATGGCAATCACAATTAAAGATGTCGCGAAACTGGCGGAAGTTTCGCCGGCGACGGTTTCTAGGGTTATTGCGGATCATCCGAAGATCACCCCGAAAACAAAGCGCAAAGTGCGAAAAGCCATGGAAGAGCTTGGCTATTATCCGAACTTCCAGGCGCGCAACTTAGTGGCGCAAAAAAGCAAAGCGATCGGTGTTGTCATGGAAAACTCCACGACGCTTGCTTTCCAGAATCCCTTCTTCCCTGAAGTGTTGCGCGGAATTTCCGTCAGTGCCCACCACAGCCAGTACGGCCTGTATCTATCGACCAGTGCGACCGAGCAGGAAATCTATGAAGAAGTGGTGGCGATGACACAAGGGAAGCGCGTTGACGGCATTATCTTGCTGTATTCGAAAATCGATGATAAAGTCATGGATTACCTGCTTGCAAATGGCGTTCCGTTTTCAGTAGTGGGCCGCCCCTACACGCGTCCGGATGCCATTTCCTATGTTGACAATGATAATGTCGCCATTGCGAAAGAAGTGGTGGGCCACTTGGTTTCACTAGGCCACCGGGACATTTCATTCGTCGGCGGCGCATCCGATTTTATCGTTTCGTCGGACCGCTTGAGCGGTTACCGGCAAGCGCTGGATGAAGCGGGGATTGCGTTCACTCCAGATTATGTGGTGACACAGGAAAAGATGGAAGGGCACGAGCAGCAGGCGATCCGCAATTTAATGGAACAGAAAAATCCGCCGACCGCCATCGTCACGCACGATGACTTGGTCGCCTATGAAGTGATCAGTTATTTGGAAGATTTGAATATTGCTGTACCGACCGATGTGTCGATTGTCGGGTTCAACAACCATACTTTGTCGAGCCATTTAAAGCCCCCGCTCAGCACGGTGGATATTTCGATTTTTGACCTTGGAATGGAAGCGGCGAATTTGGTATTGGAAAAAATAAACGATGACAATGCACCTCCCCGGAACATCATCGTTCCGGCAACATTGATCGAAAGAGGATCTTGTCAAAGTCTTTGAAAGGAAACGATTATGAACAAAACATGGTGGAAAGAAGCAGTAGCATATCAGGTCTACCCACGCAGCTTCAATGACTCGAATGGAGACGGCATCGGGGATATAAACGGTGTCACGGAAAAACTGGATTATTTGAAGGAACTGGGGATTGACGTCATCTGGATCTGCCCGATGTACAAATCACCGAATGACGACAATGGCTACGACATCAGCGATTATCAGGAAATCATGGATGAACTCGGTACGATGGCTGATTTCGACCGCCTGCTCAAAGAAGTGCACGCACGCGGCATGAAATTGATCATCGACCTAGTGATCAACCACACGAGCGATGAGCATCCGTGGTTTTTGGAATCTCGCTCGTCGCTCGATAACCCAAAGCGCGACTGGTATGTTTGGCGTGACCGCCCGACCAATTGGGAAAGCATTTTCGGCGGTTCGGCATGGGAGCTCGATGAGAAGACCGGACAATATTATTTGCACATTTTCTCGAAAAAGCAACCGGATTTGAACTGGGAAAATCCGGAAGTTAGAAAAGAGCTATACAAAATGGTCAATTGGTGGCTGGATAAAGGCATCGACGGGTTCCGCGTCGACGCCATCAGCCATATCAAGAAAGACTTCAGCGATTTACCGATTGAAGAAGGCAAGCCGTGGGTGCCAGCCTGGGAAAAAATGATGAATGTCGACGGCATCCAGCCGTTGCTTGCGGAGTTGCGTGATGAGACCTTTGCGAAATACGACATTATGACAGTCGGGGAAGCGAATGGTGTCTACGCGGAAGATATCGACGAATGGATCAGCGAAGAAGACGGCAAATTCGATATGGTGTTCCAATTCGAGGATTTGACACTGTGGGACAGCGATGTCAAACAAGGCATCAACGTCAATGACTTGAAAACCGTCTTGACGCGCTGGCAAAAAGCAGTCGACGGTGTCGGCTGGAATGCATTGTTCATCGAAAACCACGACAAGCCGCGCGTCGTCTCGACTTGGGGCAATGACGGCGAATACTGGCGCGAAAGTGCAACAGCGCTCGCTTGCATGTATTTCTTCATGCAAGGGACGCCATTCATCTATCAGGGCCAGGAAATCGGTATGACCAATGCGCCATTTGAGGAAATCCATCATTATGACGATGTCCATACGCATAATTTGTATTTTTATAATTTGGCGGAAGGCATGGAACATGATGCAATCATGACCTTGTTGAAATCGACAAGCCGCGACCATTCCCGTACGCCGATGCAATGGAATGGGGAGAAGAATGCCGGATTCACGACAGGCGCTCCGTGGCTGCAGATGAACCCGAATTTCGAATGGCTCAATGTCGAAAGCCAGATGCAAGATCCGGCATCGGTGTTGTCATTTTATAAACAAATGATTTTCTTGCGCAAAAACATGGACGTATTGGTATATGGCAGCTACGATTTGGCCGAGACCGATTGCGAGGATGTTTATGCTTATACACGTACGCAAGGGGAAGAACAAGTGCTCATCCTTTCGAACCTAGGAAGCACGACATGCACTTGGCTGGAACCTGAAGGCGCAGAACTGTTGCTCGCCAATTACGAGGACCGTGACTTGCATCAATTAAAACCGTATGAAGCACGGGTATATAAGCTCGCTTAACTGTGCAACACGAAGATCAAGTTAACTATTGAAAAACGCTTTTCCCGATTGGCCAGAAGGCTGGGCGGGAAAAGCGTTTTTTTTTTAGAATCCTGGTTTTTTCAACAGCTTGAAGATATTGTTCTTATATTCTTCGACGCCCGGCTGGTCGAACGGGTTGATGCCAAGAAGATAAGCGCTATACGCGCAGCTCAGCATGTAGAAATACAGCAAATGGCCGATTTGGGATTCATCGATGCGGTCCACGGTCAAGCTCAATTGCGGAACACCGCCGGACAAATGGGCGTTCGATGTGCCTTTATGGGCGATGTGGTTAAATTCCTGCAAGGACAAGCCGGCAATATAATTCAATTCATCGCCGTCTTCAGGCGTTTCGAAAATCTCCAGGTCTTGCTGTGCTTCTTTCACCAACAGGAAGGTTTCGAACAAGTTGCGCTGCCCGTCCTGGATGAATTGGCCAAGCGAGTGCAAGTCCGTCGTGAAGACGACCGATGCCGGGAAGATGCCTTTTCCTTCTTTTCCTTCGCTTTCGCCAAATAATTGCTTCCACCATTCCTGGACGAATGACAGCTTCGGCTCGAAGATGGCGTTCACTTCTGTCGTATAGCCTTGGACATACAAGTGATGGCGGATCGCCGCGTATTGCATCGCTGGGTTATTGTCGGGGCCCGCCTCGCGGTAAGTTGTTTCCGCTTCTTTTGCGCCGTCCAATAGCTTGCGGATTGAATGTCCGGCAGCAGCAATCGGCAACAGCCCGACTGCTGTGAAGACGGAGTAGCGCCCACCGACATCATCTGGCACGATAAAGCGTTCATAGCCTTTTGTTTCGGCTAATTGGCGAAGCGCTCCTTTTTCAGCATCAGTCGTCACGATGATGCGTTCGGCCGCTCCGTCGCCATAGCGTTTTTCCATATAATCGCGCAGGAAACGGAACGCGATGGCCGGTTCTGTCGTTTTGCCTGATTTTGAGATGACATTGACGACGACTTCCTTGCCCTCTAAGTGTTCAAGCAATTGCTTCAAGTATTCACCGCTCACTTGATGGCCCGCAAACAGCACTTCCAATTGCTCGTCTTTCGGGAAATAAGACGACAGTGCAGAAAGGACGGCTTTTGACCCTAGATAGGAACCGCCGATTCCGATGACGACCAAAACGTCGGCTTTGTCACGGATCGCTTTAGCGGTATCTTCGATTTTTGACAGGAAATCATCAGGCAATGAAGAGGGCCAGTCAAGCCAGCCAAGGAAATCGGATCCGGCTCCTTTTTTTGCGTACAGATCCTCCTGGATTTGCTGCAAACGTGTTTTCATTTTGAGATCTACTGCAGACTCGATGGCTTGTGAATATGTTAAGTTGATCATAAGCATCCTCCTATTCTATGATTACTGATTTTACCATAGTGGAGGAAATGATAGCATATCCAGCAAGAAAAACTGCAAAGCTTCGAAACTGAGTGAATCGGGTTTGCTTCGGTGCCACTTATTGGTAAAATAAAAAGAAACTTCAATTAGCTTGGGTGTTTCACGCAGTTAATGAAGTCGGACTGGCTATTTTTTTGCGTCCTATTAATTTTCCGCTTTATTGAGGGAGATTTCGGGCAATGCAAGGGCGTTAGCCAGAAAGCTACAGGAGGTCATCGAAATGAAACGATACATAGCAATAGCAGCGGGTGCAGGGGTACTCGCCATGGCAGGATGCCAGCCGCAGCCGACACCGGAAGACCGATTGGGTGAATACGTCGGCCATTGGAATGAGCAGGAGTTCGCTGCGATGTATGAAGACTATCTGTCGCAAGGCTCTAAAGAAGCGTTTCCCCCGGAAGCGTTCGATGAGCGGCAGCAGCAATTGATCACAGACTTGGGCATCGAGAATCTTGAAGTCAGCTATACTGCGCAGGAAGATGCGGAATGGGACGAAGCGGAGCCGGCAGAGTTCCCGCTTACTATCGCGATGGATACGCTTGCCGGGCCGGTTGAATTCGACCAGACGGTTTCCCTGATCCATGAAGAGCAGGAAAGCGGAGAGAACTGGTTTGTCGAGTGGGATCCGTCCTTAATTTTTGAGGACCTTGAAGAAGGCGATGAAGTCGCCGTGCGGACAGAAGCCGCTGAGCGCGGGGAGATTGTGGACCGTGAAGGGCGCGGCCTCGCTATCAATGGCATCGGCTATAACCTTGGCGTGGTGCCGGACCGGCTGGAAGGAGACAGCGATATAGCTGAAGTTGCTGAACTTCTTGGATTGACGGCAGAATCGATTGAAGAAAGCCTGAACCAAAGCTGGGTTCAGCCCGACCAATTCGTGCCGCTGACAAAAGCGTCGAAATCGGCGGAGCAATTGATCGCTGACGTGGAAGCGAGCGATGTCGTTACCTATCAGGAAACGGCGATGCGCGAATATCCGTACGGCGAAGCATTCGGCCACTTGACCGGCTATATCGGCTCAATTACGGCAGAGCAATTGGAAGAATTAAAAGGCCAAGGTTACGGGGCGAACGACTTGATCGGCCGCCAAGGCCTTGAACGCCGTCTCGAAGAACAGCTGCGCGGCGAGAGCGGCGCACGCATCCTGATCCAAAAACAGGCAGAAGGGGCGGAAGATATCGTCCTCGCTGAACAGGAGCCGACAGCTGGAGAAGACGTCGAATTGACCATCGACGCTGAATTACAGACGGCCGTCTATGATTCGATGCAAGGGGAACCGGGAAGCGCTGCTGCTGTGTCGCCTGAAAACGGCGAAACTTTGGCGCTCATCAGCTCTCCTGGCTTTGATCCGAATGAATTCATTGCAGGCATCAGCGGCGAACGTTACACGGAATTGTCGGAAGATCCATTGAATCCGCTATTCACGCGTTTTGCCGCAAGTTATGCCCCTGGGTCGACCATTAAACCGGTGACAGCGGCCATCGGCATGGAAGCAGGAACGCTCGATCCGCAGCAAGGGCTCGAAATCAACGGCCAGACATGGCAAAAAGACAGCTCGTGGGGATCGTACCGAGTATCACGTTTGCATCCGGAAGCGCCAAATCCGATTGATTTGAACAAGGCGCTTGTCTACTCGGATAATATCTATTTCGCGAGGCAGGCGCTTGAGATGGGGACGGAAACATTTATTGACGGCCTGACTGCCTATGGCTTCGGGGAGGAATTACCGTTCGCCATCGAGTTGGAGAGTTCACAGATTTCCAATGATGGCACTCTCGGATCCGAAGGGCAACTCGCGGACACGTCGTTCGGCCAAGGGCAGATGCTCGCCAATATCCTCCATCTCGCTTCGGTTTACGAGCCGTTCCTGAACGGCGGCACGATTTATGAGCCGACGCTTTACGCCAGCGAAGAAGCTGGACAAGTATGGAAAGAAGGCTTGATCAGTGAAGGCAATGCAGCTGTGCTTCAAGAAAACCTCCGCAATGTCGTGACGGACGGCTATGCCAAATCGGCCGATATTGACGCTGTTCCGATTGCCGGAAAAACCGGCACAGCTGAATTGAAAGGTGCTCTCGGTGAAGAGGGGCAAGAGAACGGGTTCTTTGTTTCCTATCACGCTGAACAGCAGGACTTCATTTTGGCGATGATGATCGAATCGATCGAAGACGATGGCGGCAGCGATTACGTTGCAGGCTTTTCGGCTAATGCCATGGAACAGTATTACTTGAATAATTGACCGTAACCGTCCGCATGCCGCGGGCGGTTTTTATTATGCAGGCAAAGAGGAGTTTTGTAGGAAAAGGAGTATAGTATATAAAAAAACAACGGTTGCCAGCAGTTAATATGAGCACATCAATTCCGCAACAGGAAGAGGGGGATGAGCTTGAAGAAAACATGGTGGAAAGAAGCGGTAGTCTATCAAATTTACCCGCGCAGTTTTTTCGATACGAACGGCGACGGGATGGGGGACCTGAACGGCATCCGGGCAAAGCTCGATTATCTGCAGGAACTCGGCGTCGACATGATTTGGCTGTGCCCCGTCTATAAATCGCCGAATGTCGATAACGGGTATGACGTCAGCGATTATCAGGCGATCATGGATGAAATGGGGACGATGGATGATTTTGACCGTTTGCTTGAGGACATCCATTCCCGCGGCATGAAAATCATGATGGATCTGGTATTGAATCATACAAGCGACCAGCATCCGTGGTTTCTGGAATCAAAATCGTCGAAAGACAGCCCCAAACGCGATTGGTACGTCTGGCGCGATCATCCGACGAATTGGGAAAGCATATTTGGCGGGCCGGCTTGGACCTATGACCCGAAAACAAGACAATATTATTTTCATTTGTTTTCCAAGAGCCAAGTCGACTTGAATTGGGAAAATCCTGAATTACGGCGGGCGCTTTACGATATGATCCTTTGGTGGCTCGATAAAGGAATTGACGGTTTCCGCGTAGACGCCATCAATCATTTGAAAAAAGAGTATACGGACATGCCGAATCCGGAGGGGCTAAATTATGTGCCGGCCTGGGAGAAGATGACGAATGTTCAAGGAATTCAGGAGCTGTTGGCAGAATTGCGGCGTGAAACCTTTGACCGTTATGATGTGGTGACCGTCGGTGAGGCGAACAGCGTCAGGGCGCATGAAATCAGCGAATGGATCAGCGAAGAAGAAGGCAAATTCAATATGATCTTCCATTTGGAAGCGCACGAAGAAGCGTGGGATGAAGAAAGTGCGGGTGTCGACGTCGACGATTTGAGGATTGTCCTTGATCGCTGGCAGCGCAGTGCGCAAGGGATCGCCTGGAATTCCTTGTACTTGGAAAACCATGACCGCCCGCGCACCGTTTCAACCTGGGGCAACGACCGGGAGCATTGGCGGGAAAGTGCGACCGCGCTCGGGTGCATGTACTTTTTTATGCAAGGCACCCCGTTCATTTACCAAGGGCAGGAAATCGGCATGACCAATGCGCCGTTCGACGACATCAATATGTACCGCGATATCGAAACGAAGAATATGTATCGCTATAACCGCCAAAAAGGAGTCCCTCACAAAGATTTGATGAAGACCATCAAGAAAATCAGCCGCGACCACGCAAGGACGCCCATGCAGTGGAACTTTGGCGCAAACGCCGGCTTTACAGGCGGCAAACCATGGATTCCGTTAAACCCGAATTTCAATTGGCTCAATGTAAAAGCACAGCAGCAAGATCCCCAGTCGGTCCTGGCTTTCTATAAAAAGATGCTGAAACTGCGCAAACAGCACGAAGCGTTGGTTTACGGCAGCACGCATTTGGCATTTCTGGAATGTCCTTATGTTTATGCCTATACACGAGAATACGGGGAAGCGCGTTATTTGATCATTTCGCATCTCGACGATGATACATGTTCTTGGTGGAGCCCGGTCGACGGTGAATTGCTGTTGTCGAATTATGAAGACCACGCAGACGGCAAACTGAAGCCGTACGAAGCGCGTGTCTATTTATTGAAATAAGAGCCGCCGCGAGCGGCTTTTTTTATATCTTTATTTAAAGGAATATAGTTGTGGGTATAAAGGTCTGATTTAGTTGGAACACCCTATTGCTGACAAGGATTTTCCCAATTACGCAATCCGTTTTTCTCTGCTAGATTTAAAGCATGGCAAGACGCAGAACAACAGTCGGGACGCCGCTTGCTGCACAGAGCCATGAAAATCTATTCGGAAAAGGGGATTCGAAAGATGAAAAAATCAGCAAAATTCATTACGACAGCCATGTTGGCAGCAACAATGCTCGTACCGGCAATGGGGGTTTCAGCAAATGAAGCTCCGGATGCACAAAAAGCGAATGCAAATGAGACGATCCGTGTGCTCGTGGATATGCCAGGGAAAAACGACCTTGAAAAAGCGAAAGACCAATACGGCGTCCACTGGGATTTCAATAGCGAAGGCTTCACAACCGATATGACGGAAAAGCAATTCGAAGCCTTGAAAAAAAACAAAAATGTAACGATTGAAAAAGTGCCTGAATATGCAGTGGAAACGACAACACTCGAACCACAAGCGCGCTATCAAGCAATGGCCGCATCCCAGTCTACTCCTTGGGGCATTAAAGCAATTTATAATAACAGTTCCATCACGAAAACAAGCGGCGGGTCAGGCGTCAACATTGCAGTCCTGGACACAGGCGTCAACACTAGCCACCCAGATCTTGCAGCGAACGTTGAACAATGTAAAGACTTCACTATCGGAACCAGCATCCGCAACGGTTCTTGCACGGACCGTCAAGGGCACGGGACGCACGTAGCCGGCTCAGCACTTGCGAACGGCAATGGCGGTTTGTACGGCGTAGCGCCGCAAGCGGACCTTTGGGGATACAAAGTGCTTGGCGATGACGGTTCGGGTTCTGCCGATGATATCGCAACGGCCATCCGCCACGTAGCCGATCAGGCTTCAGCCTTGAACCAGAAAACGGTCATCAATATGTCTCTTGGCTCTTCAGCAGAAAGCAGCTTGATTACGAATGCGGTCAACTACGCATACGGTAAAGGCGTGCTTGTCATTGCAGCAGCAGGCAACGAAGGCCCGTACCAAGGATCGATCGGCTTCCCGGGTGCATTGCAAAATGCCGTAGCGGTAGCAGCTCTTGAAAACGTTCAGCAAAACGGAACGTATCGCGTAGCGGATTTCTCTTCACGCGGATACAGCCAATACGCTGGCGACTATTCGATCGGGAAATATGATGTGGAAGTATCAGCTCCTGGCGCAAGCATTTACTCTGCTTGGTATGACGGAGGCTATGCAACAATCAGCGGAACATCGATGGCATCACCACACGCAGCCGGCCTTGCAGCGAAAATCTGGGCAGCAAACCCATCTGCAACACATACACAAATCCGCGGCGATCTTCAAAACCGCGCAGCGAACAACGACATTCTATCCGGCTATTATGCAGGATCTGGAGACGACTCCGCTTCAGGATTCGGATTCTACCGCCTGCCATAAGAGTTCGCTTGAAGACAAGCCTGGCTGTAACAGCTAGGCTTGTTTTTTTGTGTTATTATTTATATATTCTGACAAAGAAAGGTGAGTTTATGAACATCGGTTCTGTGATTAAATACTATCGGCTCAAGCACAACCTCACACAGTCACAGCTCGCTGATGGCATCTGTTCCGTATCGCATTTGAGCAAAATCGAATCCAATACCTATACGCCGCACGAAGAAACTTACGAAGCGCTGCTTTTAAAAATGGGCGTGCAATTGAAAAAAGAACTGGAACACCAGAAGCGGCTTGAACAGCAATTGGGGCGTTTTATCGATTGCGCACTTCATTACGATCTCGACAATTTGCATAAAATCTATGAAGAGCTTTTGGATGAGGACGATTACCTGCAATCAACCGACCTGGTGAATCAATACGAATTGTATAAATTCCGCTATTATGTCCTGGATTTGCAGATGGACAAAGCGTCAGCACAGCAAAAGCTGCTTGAAAAGCTGAAAGCTTCTTTTACAGCACCGGAGTTATGGATGAGCCGTTTTTTTCAAGCACTTTATTTCACAACTTTAGGACAACAAAAAGAAGCAATGGACTTGATGTACAGGCTAGATCAAGGACTTCAAAGCATTCCGCAAAAACTGGAGGGCGAATTTTATTATCAAAAAGCGAGAATTTTAATAGTGCATGACCGCCTGGAGCTGTCTGCATATTTTGCCGAGCGGGCAGTGCGTTCTTACGAAATGCATCATAATTACATCCGCCTCCTGCATGCGCAATTGCTGCTGGCGATCAACTACACAAGGCGCAATCTGAGTACTCAAGCCGCTAGCTTGTATGAAGTGGTCAAACGCAACGCCCATCTGACCCATCAGAACGAATTGTATCAATCGGTTCTTTATAATTATGCGGAGTTAATGAAGAGCCAGAAGCAAGACAGTCAAGCATTCGAGCTGTTTTCGGAGCTTAAAGATGTGGTGCAGCCAGGAAGCTATATACACAAAGCAGTTATTGTCAATTTGCTGGAGCTAAAAGGGATAAGTGAAGAAGAAACAGTTGAGCTGATCGAACAATTGCGCATGCCTGGGACCCCAAAAGACGAAGAATACTTCAAGCTGTATAGCGATTACTACGGGAAACGAGAATTTTCCCAACAAGAACTTTTGAACTATAAAGAAGATAAAATGTTTCCATTTTTCAAAAAATATGGTTATATAAAAGACACCAAACATCTTTCTGAAGAGCTTGCGGCTCATTACAAAGAGCAGCAAGATTGGCAGAAAGCCTATTACTACCAAACTCAATTTCTGGAAAGCGACGGTGATTAACATGGAAAAGAAAAAATTATTGCTTGGTGCCACATTAGCGCTAATCTTGGCGTTGTCAGCAGGATTGCCTCAAATCGCAGCACAAGCAGAAAATGCTGACGGAAACGTGACCATCAACGGGCCACAAGTATTGCCGCCAGTATAATAGAAGAACAAAAAAGCTTGCCAATTTGGCAAGCTTTTCTTTTGGGCAAATTTTAAGTTGGCAAAGCCGTTAGATTCAATCATCACACATCTGCTGTGTATGCGCACCGTCTTCGGGTAAACTAAACAAAAAGAAAGGCGGCGACACAATGTATAAAAAACAGCAATACGTTTTCAAGGATGGTCGCCCGGTCATGGCGACTATCCGAACCTATAATGAAGAAGATTTCCCAGGTTTGATCGAAGTGCAGCGCGAAAGTTTTCCGCCGCCGTTCCCGCCCGACTTGCTTTGGAACGAGCAACAGCTCCAAAACCATGTCGCGCTTTATCCTGAAGGAGCAATTTGCGTCGAAATCGATGGCGAAATCGCAGGTTCCATGACGGGGATGCTCACGAAATTCGATCCTGCGCATCCTTTACATACATGGGAGCAAGTAACCGATTCGGGATCGATCGGAACGCATGACCCGGAAGGCGAATCGCTGTATGTCGTCGACATCGGCATCAAGCCGAAATTCCGTAAATTGAAACTTGGCAAGCTCTTAATGGAAGCGATGTATGAGCGGGTCGTTGTGGACAGTCTCGAGCGGCTCGTCGGCGGCGGGCGGATGCCGGGATATCATCGATACGCGAACGAACTGTCTGCTGAACAATACATCGAAAGAGTGTTGGCCGGTGATGTAAAAGATCCCGTTATCAGCTTCTTGCTCAGCTGTGGCCGTATGCCTGTATCGATAGTTCCTGGCTATTTGGACGATGAAGAATCGTGTGATTATGCTTTATTAATGGAGTGGAGAAATCCGTTTTACCTATAAATAGTTCTGATTATTCGGACATATCCTTTTTCGAAGCCTTTGTTTTTGCTATACTGGCAGAAACCAATGAGGCGCGGAGGGGATTAAATGCAGCTGACCGTGCAGGATGTTTTGGATTACGAATTACTGGAAGGAGCGGTCGTCCGCACCGCCAAAGAATATGCACAAACGCGGCCTGTGCACTGGGTGTCTGTCATGGAAATGCCTGTTGAGAATTTCGTGCGCCGCAATGAGCTGGTGTTGACGACTGCGATGGGATGCAAAAATGATGTGGAAATCTTTCGAGGATTCGTCAAGGACATCATCGATTCCGGGGCAGCCGCACTGATGATCGCGATGGGGCGGCATGTCTACGAAATTCCGAAAGAGATTGCCCAACTGGCTGAAGAGCATTCATTTTTGCTCGTTGAACTGCCGTGGGAGCTGCGCTTTTCAACGGTCATCGAAGAAGTGATGATCGATTTAAACGATCTGCATCGTCAGGAACGGCAGCGTTCAGAGCAAGTGCAGCAGGATTTATTGAAGCTGATCTTGGCAGATGCAGAATTGGAGAAAATCGCTGCCTATATCCGTCGTGAGCTTGACAGTGCATTGCTTATTACGGATGCTCACGGGGCGGTGCAAGCAGCCTCCGGTTTTTCACGTGCCAAACTGGAAGAATGGGAACGGCAGGTCAGCGAAGGGCTTTTCCCGATTCGCCAAGCAGTCCCGAAAGGAAACCGCGACCCAATGATCCAGAAATTCCGCAGCGGCGAATTGGGCGGCCGAAAGCTCGTCCAAATCCCGGTGCTCCAAGTATCAGAAGAAGCTCAGGGCTATCTATTCATTGAACTGCCGGAAAATGCATGCGATGGGCGTCTCGATGTTTTTTCGGTTCACGTGCTGGAACATGCGGCAACGACCATTTCCTTATGGCGCTCAAGGCAAAATGCAGTCGAAGAGACAAAAGCGGCGCTGCGCATGGATTTCGTCCGTGAACTTGCTAACGGGGAATTCGTAACGAAAGAGCAGGCGGCTTCCCGCGCCCGCGCACTCGGCTATGACCTGGAGCTCCCGTATATTGGCCTGGCGGGCAGCCCGGAAAATTTACGTGAATTATTTGGGCGGCGAAAGCCGGATCATAGTTCGTATACCGAGTGGTCGAAAAGCATGATTGCTTATATTGAAGAAGAAATCCATTACGCGGCCTATGCCATGAAACGCACCGTGATGACGGGTTATGTAGACGGATATTTGATCATTTTCCTGGAAAAGCCGCCCGAAAGCGGACAGGAAAACCAGATCAATTTCCTGGATTTAATTGAACGGCGGATGGGAAATTTATTGCCGGAAGTCCTGCTTTCCTGGGGCATAGGCGATCACGCGCAAGACTTCGCCGGCTTCAGCAGCAGTTTTCAGCATGCGAAAGCGGCGCTTGAAATCGGGCGCATGAAAAAAGGGCCAGGGCACCGGATGGATTACCGCGATACCCGGGCAGACCGGCTGCTATTGCAATTGGCCAAAACCGAAGGGATGAAAGATATCATCCAGTCGACGATTCAGCCGCTCGTCGATTATGACCAACAGCGGCAAATGGATCTGATTGGCACTTTTTCGGCGTACAACCATTATCAAGGCAATGTCAGCCAAACGGCGCGCGCCTTGAACCTGCATCGCCAATCCCTGCTGTACCGCTTGCGCAAAATCGAATCATTGACCGGCTTATCGCTTGTCGACCCGGACGATTTGTTTCTATTGGAATTATGCGTCCGCACCCATCGCATCCGTGCCACTGAACCAAATGACGCTTGAATGAAAGCCTTCTGCTCAAGAAGGCTTTTTTTATGTGGAAAAATTGACTAAAGGGAAGCGCGCATTTTCATACACTATGACGGATGCTTCTAAGGAAGCCTGGCAGGTATAGTAAACATAAGAATAATAGATTGATTATTCCGACTCTTAATTCGTGAATACAAGGAGGGGATTCCCCATGTCGTTTGGAACAGCAGAATATCAGGGGCGTATCAGAAAAACAAAGCAGCAGATGGCGGAAAAAGGCATTGAAGTACTGCTTATCACCGACCCTGCCAATATGAACTATTTATCGGGCTATGATGCTTGGTCGTTTTATGTCCATCAAATGCTCATTGTCATTGAAGATGAAGACCAGCCCTTGTGGGTCGGACGGATCATGGATGCGAACGGAGCCAAAATTACGACTTGGCTGTACCACGATAACATCATCCCGTATCCCGAGATTTACGTGCAATCACAAACGCATCACCCGATGGATTTCGTCGCGGAAATCCTGTCACAGATCGGGCAGGACCGGCGTTCAATCGGCGTCGAAATGGAGAATTATTATTTTACGGCAAAATGCTACGAACGCTTGCAAAAAGGCTTGCCAAATGCCCGTTTCCAAGACGCGACGCTGCTCGTCAATTGGGTCCGGTTGGTGAAGTCGGATACCGAGATTGCCTATATGAAGCGCGCAGCACGCTTTTCGGAAAAAGCGATGGCAGCAGGAATCGAGATGATTGCAGAAGGTGTAAGGGAATGTGACGTGGCGGCAAGGATCCTTGAAGTGCAAGTAAGAGGGACGAAAGAGCATGGTGGGGACTATCCGGCAATCATGCCGCTGTTGCCGACAGGGGAACGCACCGCTGCGCCTCATTTGACTTGGACCGATAAACGCTATAAGCAAGGGGAATCGGTGACGCTGGAGATCGCGGGTTGCTATAAGCGCTATCATTCACCGCTCGCACGCACCGTATTTATCGGGACGCCGGATGCGGAACTGCAGCATCTTGCAGAAGTGACGACAGAAGGCATCAACGAATGTCTTGCGATGATCAAGCCGGGCATTTATTTGGAAGAAGTGTGTGCGACATGGACGAAAACGATCGCCCGCTATGGCTTTGAAAAAGAAGCGCGCATCGGCTATCCCGTAGGCTTGAATTACCCACCGGACTGGGGCGAGCATACCGCAAGCATCCGCATGGGCGACCGCACTGTGCTCGAACCGAATATGGCGTTCCATATGATTCCGGCAATGTGGTTCGATGATTCCGGTTTTGAAGTGAGCGAAACCTTCCGTGTGACGGAATCCGGCTGTGAAACGCTGGCGAATATGCCGAGAGGCTTGTTCACAAAAGGGCATTTAATCGGCTATCAAGGCGGCGCATGATTATTGGCAATGAAAAATTGAAAGCATTAAAAAATTTGAGGAGTGAGTTTATGACAAACAAAAAAATCCATCAATCCACACAAGCAGTCTGGGGCGGAGAAAAAGATTATTTGGCACACGGGGCATCACAAGTACCGGTCGTCTTGAGCGTCGCTTATACGTATGACGATATGGATGAATGGTACGACGTCGCAATCGGCAAGAAGAAAGGGCATATTTACGGGCGCAATACGAACCCGACCGTTCAGGCTTTCGAAGACAAAGTGAAATTGCTCGAAGGCGCGGAAGCAGCGACGAGCTTCTCGACCGGAATGGCCGCCATCAGCAATACGCTTGCGACTTTCCTCGTGCCTGGCGACCGCATCGTCTCGATCAAGGATACTTACGGCGGCACGAATAAAATTTTCACGGAATTCCTGCCACGCCAGCAAATCGATGTTGCACTCGTCGATACTGGTAATCATGAGGCAATTGAAGCGGAACTCAAAAAGGGCTGCAAGATCCTCTATTTGGAAACGCCGACCAACCCGACTGTCAAAATCACGGACATTGCACGCATGGCAAAAGCAGGTCACGAAGTAGGGGCGCTGGTCATTATCGACAACACATTCGGCACACCGATTAACCAGAATCCGCTTGAAGATGGCGTCGATCTTGTTCTCCACAGCGCTACTAAATTCCTAGGGGGACACGCGGATGCCCTCGGCGGTGTACTGGTCGGGTCGCATGAACTGGTCGAACAGGTTTATCATTACCGCGAAATCAACGGCGCGACGATGGACCCGATGGCCGCTTACCTGCTACTGCGCGGCATGAAGACTTTGCATTTGCGCATCCGCGAACAAAGCAAGAACGCCATGGCGCTCGCTAAGTTTCTGCAGACAAAAGACATCGTCGAAGACGTCTTTTATCCAGGGCTCGAAACGCATCCGAACCACGATATCGCCAAACGCCAAATGAAAGGCTTCGGCGGCATGCTGAGCTTTTCTGTAAAAGGCGGCGTCGACACGGTGCGTGATTTGCTGCCGAAACTCCAATATGCAAACCGTGCCGCAAATCTCGGGGCGGTCGAGACGACTGTCGGACCGGCGCGTACGACAAGCCACGTAGAATGCACCCCTGAAGAACGCGCCGCGATGGGCATCCCAGAAGGCTTGATCCGTGTTTCTTGCGGCATTGAGGAGATCGAAGACATCATCAACGATTTTGAGCAGGCATTCCAGCACGTCGAAACGGTGATGAACGTCTAATCGGAAAGCCGGGTGTAAACATGGAGAACAAAGATGAACTCCTGACAAAAGCGGAAAAAATGAGCAGCCAACTCAGTGAATGGCGGCGGACGCTGCACCAATTCCCAGAACTGAGCTTCCAGGAATTCGAGACGGCCGACTTTATCGCATCTGTTTTGGCGACTATCGATGGCATTACCGTCGAACGGGAGATCGGCTTTGAGACGAGCGTGATCGCGACGCTCGGAAAAGGCGAGGGCCCGGTAATAGCACTGCGTGCGGATATCGACGCTTTGCCCATCGACGAAGCGAATACATGTAATTACCGGTCGAAAACCCCTGGGGTCATGCACGCCTGTGGACACGATGCGCATGCCGCCATCCTGCTCGGCGCCGCTTCGATTCTTGCGGACTACTTCCGGGACAAGCCATTGGGCGGAACGGTCAAGTTCATTTTCCAGCCGGCAGAAGAGATGATTGACGAAGAGTCCATGTCAGGCTCACCATATCTGTTGCAAGCGGGCGCTTACGACGAAGCGGAGCTGGCGATTGCGCTTCACATGTGCCCATGGCTACCAGTCGGTGCAGTTCAAATGCATGACGGCATCAGCATGGCGAACGTCGATGTCTTTCACGGGACGATCCAGGGAACCGGCGGGCATGGTGCCTATCCGGAACTCGGCAGCGACCCGACTTGGATGCTCGGCCTCATTTTGCAGGCGCTGCATGGCATCGTGCCGCGGAAAGTATCCGCACTCGAACCCGCGGTCATCAGTGTCGGGCAAATCCATGCAGGAACTGCCAGCAATATCATCCCGCACGAAGTTCAAGTGGAAGGCACTGTGCGAAGCTATTCAGCCAGCACGCGTGATCTGCTCGAAACGGAAATCCGCGATGCATTCGCACTCGCGAAACATCTGGGCGGCGATTATTCCTTCCATTACCAGCGGGGAGAGCCAGCGTTAATCAATGATCGGCATGTGAATGAACAGATCACAAAAGCCATCCAAAAAACGGACCCATCTATAAAGTTCACTCATCAGGCATTTGGCATGGGAGGCGAAGACTTCGCTTATGTCACGCAGCAGCTACCGGGTGCGATGTTTTTCCTCGGCTGTTCGCTAGATGACGGAATCGAGCGGGATTTGCATACGCCGCATTTTGATGTCGATGAGCGCAGCCTGCCGCTTGGAGCTGCCATATTAGCCAATGCGGCAATCGGCTTTTTCACTCAAACAGGTGGGCAAGGAGAACAGGAGGAGCAGCATGACACATAAACTAGCATTTATCGGGTTCGGCGTCGTCGGCCAAGGACTTGCTGAAATTCTGCACAATAAACGGCAAAGCCTGATGGAGCAGGAAAGTTTCGAGGCGAAAGTCGTCGCGATATCCGATTTCAAGAAAGGCTCGTTATACCATCCGGACGGGCTCGATCTCGAAACGGTCTTGGACGCTGTACGAAAGACCGGAAGTTTGGAAAGCTATCCGAAAACAGAAGGGCTCGTCACGGGCTGGAACAGCCTGGAGACGATCAGGCAATCGAACGCCGATACGGTGGTGGAAGTGTCCTATACGGACGTGAAAACCGGCCAGCCTGCAATCGACCATTGCCGCGCAGCTTTCCAAAGCGGCAAGAATGTCGTCATGACCAATAAAGGGCCGGTTGCGCTCGCGTACCAGGAACTATCATCTTTGGCAAATAAGCATAACGTCTCTTGGGGCTTTGAAGGTACAGTCATGAGTGGGACGCCTGCCCTGCGGATGCCTAAACTGGCACTTGCCGGAAATGACATCACCGAAATCCGCGGCATCTTGAACGGCACGACCAATTTCATGCTCATGCGAATGGACGAAGGAGAAAGCTATGAATCTGCGCTCAAGGAAGCACAAAAGCTCGGCTATGCTGAAGCGGATCCGACGAGTGATGTCGAAGGCCTCGATGCGCGCTATAAAATCGTCATCCTCACGCAGCATGTCATGGGCATGCCTTTGTCGGTCGAAGACGTCGAATGCACGGGCATTTCAAAAATGACCCCGGAACTGATCGAGCAAGCACGAACGGAAGGGAAGCGCTGGAAGCTAGTCGCCACAGCAAAAAAAGAAAATGGGGTGGTTTCAGCGAAAGTGGCAGCGGAAAAAGTGCCGCTTGATGATCCACTCGCTTCCGTTTCAGGAGCACTCAATGCCATCACTTATGAAACCGACCTATTGGGACCGGTCACCTTGAGTGGCGCAGGAGCCGGCAAAACGGAAACCGGCTTTTCCTTGCTCATCGATTTATTGACCATCGCAAAGGCAAGAGAAGCGGTGCGGTCATGAAAGGAGGAGGAATAGATGGCGACACATGTTGAAGGCCGGAAAATGTTTCTGGCAGGTGAATGGGTAGACGGAAAACAATGGATCGACGTCACCGATCCTCAGGATGGATCTCTTGTCGATCGGGTGCCTGCCGCAACGAAAGAAGATATGGAGGCGTGCATCGAGGCAGCTAAATCAGGCGCACAAGTTGCTGCACGAATGCCGGTCGTTGAACGCATGCAAATTATCGGAAAAGCAGCGGATTATATCGAAGCGAACGCAGAACGTTATGCGCGCACCATCGCCAAAGAAAGCAGCAAAACCATTCGCGAAGCTCGAAAAGAAGTAGGGCGGGCAGTTGAAACTTTGCGCTTGAGCGCAGAAGAAGCGAGGCGCATTACCGGTGAAACGATTCCGTTCGACCAATCGCCCGGCGGAATCGGTAAAGTCGGTTATTACCGGCGCTTTCCACTCGGCATCATCGGGGCGATCACGCCATTTAACGACCCGCTGAACTTAGTAGCTCATAAAGTCGGCCCAGCGATTGCATCGGGCAATGCCATCATCGTCAAGCCGGCGACTGTCACGCCGCTCAGTGCGCTGTTATTGGCGCAAGCTTTTTCACACGCCGGGTTGCCGGAAAAAATCCTGTCTGTTATCACCGGGCGAGGCGGGGAAATCGGCGATGTCTTAGTCGAACATCCGGCTGTCCGGATGATCAGTTTTACCGGAGGCGTCGAGACTGGGCTTGCGATCACTAAAAAAGCGGGCTTGAAAAAAGTGGGCATGGAACTCGGCTCGAATTCGCCGGTCATCGTCCTGCAAGACGCTGATTTGGAAGACGCGGTGGCATCATCTGTCTCCGGTGCATTTTGGGCAGCCGGGCAAAATTGCCTCGGCGTCCAGCGGGTCTATATCGAAGATCCTGTATTCGATCTGTTTAAAGAACGATTCGTCGAACAAACCGAAAGCTATATCGTCGGTGATAAACAATCTGAACTGACGGATATGGGTCCGTTGATTACGGAAAAAGAAGCGCAGCGCGTCGAAGGGCTGGTCCAGGAAGCGTTGGATAAAGGTGCGACGCTTGAAACTGGAGGCGAACGGGATGAGGCTTTCTACTCGCCGACTGTGCTTACGGGTGTGCCAGATGACTGTGCGCTCGCAGCAGAAGAAATCTTCGGCCCAGTCGCATTGCTCTATCGAGTAACTGATTTAGATGAAGCGATTGAACGGGCAAATGCCGTCGACTATGGACTGCAAGCGGGGATCTTTACGAAAAATCTCGACCATGCCCACCGTGCGATCGAAGAACTCGAAGTGGGCGGTGTTATGATCAACGACAGCAGCGATTTCCGGATCGATGCCATGCCGTTCGGCGGCGTTAAGCAATCAGGTCTCGGCAGAGAAGGCGTCAAATTCGCCATACAGGAAATGACCGATACGAAAGTAGTCTGCTTTAAATTGGGCTAATTTCAGAAAATGGCGCGTAGCTTACAAAGTGCGTGCTTTTTAATGTTATAGCGCAATATATAAATTGAGCCATCGGAATAGGTGATGATGAGCAAAAAAGCTTTTATACCATGTGAAAGCGGATACATATATAATATCTGTGACGAATTGTGAAATATTATTATTAATTATCGTTTTATTCGTTGAATTCTGAAAAATGTCCTCTATAATAAAGAGAAACTCAGAGCAGCCGGGAAATCACTTCCTCGCTGCTAGCTAGTTGATCTAGGGGCCGTTAATAGGTGCCCTATGAATCCGCGAAGCAGATACATAGAAAAGAAAGGATAGGATACTTATGAAGAAGGATTTGCGCATCAAGAGTAAGGTTTTCAGCGAAGGGCCGATGAAAGCCCCGAACCGGGCAATGCTGCGGGCGGTTGGAGTGACAGATGAAGGCTTTGAGCAGCCGATGGTCGGCATCGCCAGCACGTGGAGTGAAGTCACGCCGTGTAATATACATATTGACGAACTGGCTAGAGCGGCGAAAAAAGGCGCTCAAGAGGCCGGGGCAGTTCCGTTCATCTTCAACACGATCACCGTTTCCGACGGGATTTCGATGGGAACCGAAGGCATGAAATATTCGCTATCGAGCCGCGACGTTATCGCGGATTCCATTGAAACGGTCGTCGGTGCAGAAAGCTTGGACGGGCTTGTCGCAATCGGTGGCTGTGATAAAAACATCCCTGGTTGTTTGATTGCCATCGCCAACTCCGAAGTGCCTGCAGTATTCGTTTATGGCGGCACCATTGCAGCTGGGCGCTATAATAGCCAGGATATCGACATCGTTTCTGTCTTTGAAGGTGTTGGCCAGCATAATAACGGCACCATCGATGATGCGGCGCTGCGCAAAATCGAATGCAGTGCATGCCCTGGCGCGGGTTCATGCGGCGGCATGTATACGGCGAACACGATGGCATCGGCAGCTGAAGCGATGGGCATGAGTTTGCCGGGAAGTTCTTCGAATCCGGCAGTGTCTGAGTACAAGGAAGCGGACTGTGAAGCGGCAGGTGCTGCAGTGCATCATCTTCTGGAGCTTGGCATCTACCCGAAAGACATCATGACCAAAGAAGCGTTCGAAAACGCCATCACGGTCGTTATGGCGCTCGGCGGATCTACCAATGCCATCCTTCACTTGCTTGCGATCGCACACGCTGCGGAAGTGGATTTGACAATTGACGATTTCAATCGCCTCCAAAAAACGGTTCCGCATATCGCGGACCTGAAACCGAGCGGCAAATACGTCATGCAGGATCTTCACCGCGTAGGCGGCGTACAGGCAGTTATGAAAATGCTATTGGAAGCGGGTTATTTGCACGGCGATTGCATGACCGTCACCGGTAAAACCGTGGCAGAGAATTTGCAGGAAGCACCGAGCCTGACAGAAGGGCAGGACGTCATCATGCCGTTCGATAATCCGAAACGAAAAGACGGCCCGTTGATCGTCCTAAAAGGCAATCTGTCCCCAACAGGTGCCGTCGCCAAAGTGTCCGGCGTCAAAGTCAACCGCCACACAGGCCCAGCGCGCGTCTTCGATAATGAAAAAGAAGCGACTGCAGCGGTCATGGCGAACGAAATCAACGATGGCGATGTATTGGTCATCCGTTACGTCGGGCCAAAAGGCGGTCCGGGAATGCCGGAGATGCTGTCGATTTCAGCGATCCTCGTCGGAAAAGGCATGGGCGAATCGGTTGCGCTCCTCACCGATGGACGGTTCTCGGGCGGGACGCACGGACTGGTCGTCGGCCACATCTCACCGGAAGCGCAGTCGGGCGGCCCGATTGCCTTGCTCCACGAAGGTGATATGGTGACGATCGATTCGGACTTGCAGGAAATCTCCATGGACGTTTCCGATGAAGAACTTGAAAAGCGCAGAAGTGAATGGGTCGCACCGCCGCTTCACCGCAAAGGCGTTCTCGGAAAATACGCCCATAATGTTTCCTGTTCTTCCAAAGGGGCCGTTACGGATTATTTAAACCGATAATAAAAAAACAGCGTCGATCCCAGCAAAGAACGGGATCGGCGCTGCTTTTACATTGTGCAGGAATTGGAAAAGGGCTGCCCTCAAGTGAGGACAGCCCTTTATTTATTAGGTAACAACCGTGTGTTTTGACTTGAATATTAACCCGTAACGAACGGGGAATCATTTCCATTGAAAGTGTTTGCTTTCATTGCCGCGGTAATAGTTCCACTGGGTGCTTTAAACTTAAGCAACGTAAACCCTTCCTTCTTTTACGTCCTTGCGATCCTGTAATCGCGCCAGTGTGAATAAGTATCTTCAAAAACATTGCGTAGAATGCCAGTCATCAAAATTTGTGTGTTACCTCGTAGTTAACTCTGAATACTATCTCATATTTTTGGGTATATGTCAATGATAGGGCCTATGTGGCGATTCATCATCTTATAAAATAAGAAATTTGATGTATAATGATAGTCATTACTGTGGAAGAAGGGGATTTTTGTGGAAACGCGTTATGCAGATGATAGCTTGGCATTACATACTGATTTATACCAAATCAATATGGCAGAAACCTATTGGGCGGATGGGATGCATGAACGGAAAGCGGTTTTTGAATTGTTTTTCCGTAAATTGCCATTCGGCAATGGTTATGCCACATTTGCGGGATTAGAGCGAGTACTCGATTATTTGAACAACTTCCATTTTTCGGAAAGTGATATTGCTTATTTACGCGATGAACTCGGTTATAAGGAAGATTTTTTGGGCTATTTAAAAGAAGTCCGTTTTACGGGCGATGTCTATTCAGTCGTCGAAGGCGAGCTCGTTTTCCAAAATGAACCGCTGATTCGCATCGAAGCGCCTCTTTTGGAAGCGCAATTGGTCGAGACGGCACTTCTGAATATCGTCAATTACCAAACCTTGATTGCCACCAAAGCAAGCCGCATCAAACAAGTCGTCGGGACAGAACGCGTCATGGAATTCGGCACGCGCCGCGCACAGGAAATGGACGCAGCGATTTGGGGCACACGTGCCGCATTCATCGGCGGGTTGGAAGCAACGAGCAACACCCGTGCCGCCAAATTATTTGGCATTCCAGCAGCCGGCACCCATGCCCATTCGATGATCCAGGCCTATAAAGACGAATACGAGGCGTTCCATGCATATGCGAAGCGCCATCGTGAATGCGTCTTTTTAGTCGATACTTACGACACGTTGAAATCCGGCTTGCCGATCGCTATCCAAGTGGCAAAAGAGCTCGGGGACAAAATCAACTTCCGCGGCATCCGCTTAGACAGCGGCGATATTGCCTTTTTATCCAAGGAAGCGCGAAAAATGCTCGATGAGGCAGGGTTCCCTGACACCGAAGTGGTCGTTTCCAACGATTTGGATGAATACACCATCCTCAACTTGAAAGCGCAAGGAGCGAAGGTCGACGCATGGGGAATCGGGACGAAACTCATCACCGCCTATGACCAGCCCGCGCTGGGTGCGGTATACAAACTCGTTTCGATCGAAAACAGTGCAGGCGAAATGGAAGACACCATCAAGATTTCGGGCAATGCAGAAAAAGTGACGACTCCTGGATTGAAAAACGTTTACCGGATTATAGATAGGGAAAACGGAAAATCAGAAGGTGATTACATCACGATGCATGACGAAAACCCCGCTTCTGAAGAACGCTTGAAAATGTTCCATCCAGTCCATACATTCGTCTCGAAGTTCGTCACCAATTTCGATGCCGTGAACATCCATCAACAAGTCATCAAGTCAGGCGAAGTCGTTTATGAAAATCCGCCGCTCGAAGAAATACAGAAGTATGCGGTAGGGACGCTCGATTTGCTGTGGGATGAGTACAAGCGATCGCTTAATCCGGAAGAATACCCAGTTGATTTAAGCGAAAAATGTTGGAACAATAAAATGCGGAATATCCAGGAAGTACGGGAATCGGTTCAGGAATTCACGAACAAATAAGGAGGATCCACATGTCGACATTACAACAGCAGATCATCAACGAATTGAAGGTACAGCCTTCTATTAATCCGCAGGAAGAGATCAGGCGCACGGTTGAATTCCTCAAAGAATACTTACAACACCATTCATTCCTGAAAGGCTTTGTGCTCGGCATTTCCGGCGGCCAGGATTCGACGCTTGCCGGTAAACTGGCACAAATGGCCGTTGATGAACTGAATGAGGAAGCAGGCGGCCAAACTTATAGCTTTTACGGTGTGCGCCTGCCATACGGTGTCCAAGCCGATGAGCATGACGCTCAGGATGCCATCAAATTTATCCAGCCGACGAAAGTCTATACCATCAACATCAAAGAAGCTGTCGATGGCAGCGACCGCGCGCTAGAGGCGGAAGGCATCAAGTTGACGGATTTTGCAAAAGGCAACGAAAAAGCGCGTGAACGCATGAAAGCACAATATTCGGTGGCCGCCATGCACAATGCGGTCGTGCTCGGGACTGACCACGCAGCTGAAGCGATTACCGGTTTCTATACGAAATACGGCGATGGCGCAGCTGATGTAGTGCCATTGTTCCGGTTGAATAAGCGTCAAGGGCGTGAAATGCTGAAGGCACTTGGCTCACCGGAGCATTTGTATACAAAAGTCCCGACCGCCGACTTGGAAGAAGACAAACCGGCTATACCGGATGAAGTCGCGCTTGGTATCACATATGAGCAAATCGACGATTATCTGGAAGGTAAGAAAATCGCTGAAGATGCTCGCGAAAAGCTGGAAGGCTATTACTTGAAAACCCAGCATAAGCGCAATCTGCCGGTGACGATTTTCGATGACTTCTGGAAAAATAATTAATAAGACAACGGGAAAAGCATATGCTTTTCCCGTTTTTTCATTTTCAAGAGTGGTTCAAAGGAATCCTTCAAACCGGCATGCCGTGATGGCTCAGTTGAGTTATCGCCTGGAATCCGATATGATGGCAATAAGATTGTGATTATTCAAAACCTTTTTCACTTATATGGGAGGAACTGATATGAAAGCGACAGAACGATTAGGAAAAGTCATAGATAATATCGAAAAAGTGATTATCGGAAAACGCGAAATCGCCGAGTTGAGTCTGGTCGCTTTGTTATCGCATGGCCATGTTTTGCTTGAAGATGTTCCGGGCGTCGGCAAGACGATGCTTGTCCGGGCGCTGGCAAAATCAGTCGGGGCGGATTTCAAACGTATCCAGTTCACCCCGGACTTATTGCCTTCAGACGTAGTAGGCGTTTCCATCTATAACCCGAAAGACATGCAATTCCATTTCCGCCCTGGCCCGATCATGGGCAATATCGTCTTAGCGGATGAAATCAACCGGACGTCACCGAAAACGCAGTCCGCATTATTGGAAGCAATGGAAGAGGCGTCAGTTACGACAGATGGCGTGACGATGCAGATCCCGAAACCATTTTTCGTCATGGCGACACAAAACCCGATTGAATATGAAGGAACCTATCCATTGCCGGAAGCGCAATTGGACCGCTTTCTACTGAGAGTGAAAATGGGATACCCGACGAGGGAAGAAGAAATTGAAGTATTGACCCGTTCCCAGTCGATTCCGCCGATTGAAGAGCTTGAATCAGTGCTGACGCTCGAAGAATTGCTCAAATTGCAGGAAGAAGTGCGGACGATTCGCGTGGATGATACGATTCGTACTTATATCGTAGAATTGGCAACCCAGACCCGCCGCGATTCTTATGTCTATCTTGGTGTCAGCCCGCGCGGCTCGATTGCTTTGATGAAAGCGGCACAAGCCTATGCCATGCTCAAAGGGCGTGATTATGTCACTCCGGACGATATCCAGTATTTGGCGAAATTCGTCTTTGGCCACCGCATTATGCTTCGTTCGGAAGCCCGCTATGACGGCATTACAGCAGAAGAATTGACAGAGCGCATCATTGCCAAGACGCGTGTTCCTGTTCAAAGGCTTGTGAATCAATGAAGCGGTTCAAACAAATTTTGGGTTCTTCGGGCAGGATGATATTTGTGCTCATCCTGCTTTTTTTGACTTTTTCGTTCGCCATGTTTCAAGGCGGCTTTGTCAGTTGGTTCATTTTCTACGTATCTGTTCCTTTCATTCTTTATTCTGTCTTGTTGTCGTTCTATCCATTGCGGAATTTGCGCACAGAACGGGTAGTCCATACCCCGCGAGTGCGGAGCGGCCATCGCTTTTCGGCCACTGTCACCGTGCGGCGGGCGTTTCCGTTCCCGTTGCTTTACACCGTCCTCGAGGAACAGGCACAATCTGCACGGCTTAAAGTCCGCATGGCCGATACAGGCCGCCAGCTGCTGCTTCCTGGATTTCGCCGTGAATTTTCCTGGACTTATGAAATCGGAGAAATGCCAAGAGGCGAACACGTGTTAGAAGGTGTCACGGTAGAAACCGCCGATTTTTTCGGGTGGGTTAGAAAACGCCAGCTGCTGCCAGCCCGCCAGTCCGTCCTGGTTTATCCGAACACTGTTGACATGATGTACCGCCCAATCGGTTCCAGTTTTGATCAAGGCTCGATCGCGGCGCCATTTACTTTAGTGAAAGATACTACGATGGCGAGTGGTATCCGCGATTATCAGCCGGGAGACCGGGTCTCGTGGATACACTGGAAATCGTTTGCACGAACGCAGACGATGCGCACGAAAGAATTCGAAGACCGTCAATCGCAAGATTTGTTCTTGCTTGATGACCGTTCCCCATCCAAAAGCTTCGAAATTCAAGTCGAATTGATTGCCTCGATCCTTACTTCTGTCGTGGCATCTCATGCCAGTGTCGCTTATTTATCTGCCGGTACACCGCGCGCCTTTTTCCCGTTGATCCAAAGCGATGAACAATTGCAGCGTGCGCTCTATCATTTGGCGAAAGTCCAGGATGATTTGGACCGGCCGATTGAAGCGGTTGTCGGACAGGATTTGAAGCAAGTCCGAGTGTCGAGCCTAGTCTATGTAACGGGTTCGTTGTCACGTGAAATGGTCGATGAAATCCGCCGGAACGTAACGAGTTTGAGCCAGTGTTTATGCCTGGTAGTGAGAGAAGCAGGCCAGTCGGTCACCCCGGAAGACGAAAAAAACCATCAATATGCAAGGTCCAAAGGGTTCCATGTGAAAGTTATCGGGCCAGAGAATTTCGCTTCGGCGTTTATGGAGGCGAACCGTTCATGACATCCATCAGAAAAAACAAAGTATTTATGGGTTTATTGTATATATTGGTCTTTCTCCTGTTGTCTGAATGGCTGCGCCCAGTTATCGAATTAACCGCAACCGGCCATCACCGGCTGTTTTTGGCTTTCGTGGCATTGGGTCTCGTGATGGCATTCTTTGACATTCCGTGGTGGATCACCGGTCCCTTGAAGTTGTTCTATATTCTGTGGTTTATCGTCTATGTCTACACAGGAAATCTCTTCTTTACAGCAGAAAGTATAGGGTTTGTCTTAGAGCAGGCGAGCATCAGCTTATCGGCGCTCTTTAGCCAAGATTGGCAGGCAACCACTGATGTATTTCGGACCGTTCTGTTCTTTGCGCTGTTGTGGATGGCTATCTATCTAATCCATTATTGGGTCAGTTTCCGCCTTAGCATCTTCTTATTCTATCTTTTGACGGTCATTTTCGTTGCTGTTCTGGATACATTCAGTCCTTATTCGGGCGATGCAGCGATTGTCCGTATCATGGTCATCGGCTTATTGCTAGCGGGCTTATTGCATTTGGCCAGATGGATGGAACGCCACGGCGCAGCAGCGAAAACAGATAAACTGCTGGTCTTCTCGATTCCCTTATTACTACTGTTGGTCGCTTCGACCGCACTTGCGTTTTACCTGCCGAAAGCAGAGCCAATTTGGCCGGATCCTGTTCCGTACATCACCTCTTATTCCGGGAAAGGCGGCGTCGGTGAAGGGGGCGTCGGGCGTATCGGTTATGGCGTTGATGATTCACAACTCGGCGGCTCTTTTGTCTCTGATGATACAACTGTCTTCAGGGCGGAAGTCGAAGAAGGCCAATATTGGAAAGTTGAAGTGAAAGATGTCTATACGACAAAGGGATGGGAGCTTTCGGAAGAAGATGCACAAGAGCAGCTTTACCAAAACGGCGATGAAGTTACGACAGATTTTCCGCCGGAAGGCGAGGAACGTTCTTCTGCCTTAGTGGACATGCAGCTGCCGTTTCCGTTCGTTCTCTATCCTTATGGCACTGCTTCTTTCTTAATGGAAGAAACGCTGGAGTATCGCTACGATTCAATTCAGCAGCGCTTCGACACATTGCAGGAGAATGCCGCTTTTGAACCGGATGTCTATGAAGTGTTCTACAGCGAACCTTCCTATAGCCTGACGGCGCTGCGTGAAACAGATACAGAAGATCTGTCTGAACTGCCGCCGGAATACGACCGCTACTTGCAATTGCCTGATGAATTGCCTGAGCGGGTTGGGGAACTGGCGGAAGAAATCGCTGCCGGGTCAGATACTGTTTACGGCCAAGCGCAGGCGGTCGAACGTTATTTCGGCACCAATGGCTTTGAATACAGTCAAAGCGACATCGCGGTTCCAGCGGAAGACCAAGATTATGTTGATCAATTCCTTTTTGAAACGCAGCGCGGGTATTGCGATAATTTCTCAACCTCGATGGTCGTCTTGTTGCGTTCATTGGATATTCCAGCACGCTGGGTGAAAGGCTTCAATGAAGGAGAAGTCATCGATACAGTGGATGGCTACGACGTGTACGAAGTTACCAATAATAACGCGCATTCTTGGGTAGAAGCTTATATGCCAGGCGTGGGCTGGATGATGTTCGAGCCAACCATCGGCTTTACCGGTGCTTCGTCCATTGATTTCGATTTGGACATCGATACGTCCGAACCGGAAGAAGAGGAGATGCCGGACCGCCCTGAACCCGAACCTGAAGCACAGCCTGAACAACCGGACGCCGACGCAGGGGCGAATGCCGGACCGACAGCAGGTGAGCGTTTCCTTGCGTTTGTCTCCGAACAGGCAGGCAAGCTCATCGCCGCAACAATTGGTTTGCTGCTGCTCGTGTTCATGCTATTTAAAATCCGCAAGAAATGGTTGCCCAAAGTGCTGATTCCGTATTACCGCCGGAAAGAGGGGAGCGCGGAAACCTTTGAAAAAGCCTATTTGCGGCTCCTAAAGCAACTGGAACTTTATGGAATAAAACGGGCGCCAGGCCAGACATTGCGTTCATACGCCGAATACGTCGATTCATTCTTTGGAACGAAAGAGATGACGGAATTGACCGCAGCGTACGAAAAATCCGTTTACGGCGGGGACGCCGAATCAGTCGACTGGCCGAAACTGAAGGAAAGTTGGGAAAATTTAATCAATCGGACAAGCGGTTGATTTTGAAAACACTAGCCTGTACAATTGAGAAAATTATAGAATACAGTGCCCTCATATATGTCCGATGATACGGTTCGGATGTCTCTACCAAGTCACCGGAAATGACTTGACTATGAAGGCGGATGACGCATGCTTATTTGCATGCGCATTCGTCTTTTTAACGTAGAGGACAAGAACGCGAGGAGTAATTTTTTCGCGTTCTTTTTTATATTGTGGCCTGAATCGAATAGAAGAGGTGAAGGATTTGCCAGTCAGCCCTATGTTAAAGGAACAGAAAAAAATCGTCGTCTTGGATTTCGGCAGCCAATACAACCAATTGATCACGCGCCGCATCCGTGAAATCGGTGTCTATAGCGAACTCCATCCGCACACGATTACCGCGACAGAAATCAAAGAAATGAACGCAACGGGAATCATCTTCTCAGGCGGACCGAATTCCGTCTATGACGAAAATGCATTCTCCATCGATCCGGAAATTTTTGAAATGGGACTGCCGATACTCGGCATCTGCTACGGCATGCAATTGATGGCGCTTCGTATGGAAGGGAAAGTTGAAAAAGCTTCCAACCGCGAATACGGAAAAGCCGAATTGACCTTGACGAAAGAAAGCTCCATTTTCAAAGATGTGCCAGAAGAACAAGTCGTCTGGATGAGCCATGGTGACCTCGTCACAGCAGCGCCTCCTGGATTTGACGTCATCGCGACTAGCCCGGGCTGCCCGATTGCAGCAATGGCAAACGAAGAGCGTAAACTATACGGCGTCCAGTACCATCCGGAAGTCCGCCATTCCGTTTACGGAAACGAAATGCTGCGCCAGTTCGTCTTCGATGTCTGCGGCATGAAAGACGAATGGTCGATGGAAAACTACATCGAATTGGAAATCGCGAAAATTCGCGAGCAAGTGGGCGACAAGAAAGTCCTTTGCGCACTAAGCGGCGGCGTCGATTCTTCAGTTGTTGCTGTCTTGATCCACAAAGCAATCGGCGATCAATTGACGTGCATGTTCGTAGACCATGGCTTGCTCCGTAAAGGGGAAGCGGAAAGCGTCATGAAAACCTTCGCCGACGGTTTCCACATGAACGTCATCAAGATCGATGCCCGCGAGCGCTTCATGAAAAAACTTGAAGGTGTCAGCGATCCTGAACAGAAACGCAAAATCATCGGCAATGAATTCATCTATGTGTTCGACGATGAAGCAGAGAAACTAAAAGGCATGGACTTCCTTGCCCAAGGCACACTCTATACAGATATTATCGAAAGTGGCACAACGACTGCCCAAACAATCAAATCCCACCACAACGTGGGCGGATTGCCGGAAGATATGCAATTCGAATTGATCGAACCGCTCAACACTTTGTTCAAAGATGAAGTGCGTGCACTCGGCACCGAGCTTGGCATGCCGGATGAAATTGTTTGGCGCCAGCCATTCCCAGGCCCTGGCCTCGGCATTCGCATCATGGGAGCTGTCACGGAAGAAAAACTTGAAATCGTCCGCGAATCGGATTGGATTTTGCGCGATGAAATCAAAAAAGCCGGCCTTGATCGCGACGTCTGGCAATACTTCACGGTGCTTCCGGATATCCGCAGCGTCGGCGTCATGGGCGATGCCCGCACATACGATTATGCAATCGGTATCCGCGCAGTTACTTCAATCGACGGCATGACATCAGATTGGGCGCGTATCCCATGGGATGTGCTCGAGAAAATCAGCGTTCGTCTTGTCAACGAAGTAGATCACATCAATCGCGTATTGTACGATATTACGAGCAAGCCACCTGCAACTATCGAGTGGGAATAGAAACAAACGGCTGCCATTAGCAGCCGTTTTTCTATTTCACGAACTTTCAGTTAAAAAAAGAGATAATTGTTCGTGTTTCGTCTTGTTTTTCCATACCTATCGTGGTATTCTATAAATGAAATTAAATAAGCTTGTCGTATAAATTCAGGAATATGGCCTGAGAGTCTCTACCGGTTCACCGTAAATGATCCGACTACGATTTTTTGTCCGCCTTATAAAATAGGCGGACTCTCTGTTTTCGGACGGGGATAATCGGACGCATACGGCAAATCGCTGCATGCGTTTTTTTGCGTAGACTTATACAAAAGCACACGGAGGAATTATGCATGAAGAAGTATTTTCAATTTGAAGAACTTGGAACAAACTACCGTCAGGAATTTATCGGCGGTTTAACCACATTCTTGGCAATGGCTTATATCTTGGTGGTCAACCCGTTGACGCTGACCATGGACTCGATTCCTGATTTGGATCCTGCCCTTCGTATGGATTACGGAGCAGTATTTATGGCCACGGCTTTAGCAGCCGCTATCGGCAGCTTATTAATGGGAATCGTCGCTAAATACCCGCTTGCTCTAGCGCCGGGGATGGGGCTCAACGCTTTCTTCTCCTATACAGTTGTTCTTACGTACGGAGTGCCTTGGCAAACTGCATTGACCGGGGTGCTGGTTTCCGGATTGATTTTTATTCTGCTGACTTTGTCAGGCATTCGTGAAACAATCATCAACGCCATACCGGCTCAACTGAAATATGCAGTGGGTGCCGGAATCGGACTTTACATCACGTTTATCGGTCTCCAGAATGCGGGGATCGTTGTAGGCAATCCCGATACGCTTGTTGGACTTGGCGATTTGACGACCGGTTCAGCTCTTCTCGCGATTTTCGGATTATTCATCACTGTGATCATGATGGTCCGCGGAGTGAAGGGTGGGATTTTCTTTGGAATCTTAATCGCTGCCGTAGTCGGGATGATCTTCCAAGTAGTCAGCTTGCCGACTGCTATCATCGATTTGAATGTCCCAAGCCTCGCGCCGACATTCGGTGTTGCGCTTGAACCGATCTTCAACGACCCAGGTTCATTGATGACCATTCAGTTCCTTGTCATTGTGCTAACGTTTTTGTTTGTAGACTTTTTTGATACAGCTGGAACGTTGGTGGCAGTAGCGAACCAAGCAGGTTTAATGAAAGATAATAAATTACCGCGCGCTGGAAAAGCTTTACTCGCGGATTCAATCGCGACAGTAAGTGGAGCGATCTTCGGGACGTCTACAACAACTTCGTACATCGAGTCGACAGCCGGTGTGGCGGCTGGAGCACGTTCCGGTTTTGCTTCAGTAGTTACAGGGATTCTCTTCTTGGTGGCAATTCTTTTCTATCCGTTGTTATCAGTCATCACCAGTGCAGTAACTGCACCAGCGTTAATCATCGTCGGAGTCTTGATGGTGTCGGCTCTTGGCCAGATCGAATGGGGCAAATTTGAAATTGCTGTTCCAGCATTTCTCACAATGATTGCGATGCCGCTCGGGTATAGTATCGCAACCGGGATTGCAATCGGATTCATCTTCTATCCCATCACGATGATGGTCGCGGGAAGAAGAAAAGAAATCCATCCTATCATGTATGGACTGTTTGTTATCTTCGTTTTGTATTTTATATTCCTTGCTTAATAGAGAAGCTGTCGACATATGTCGGCGGCTTTTTTTTATGTCTAAAAGAAATCGTTCTTCTATATAGTAGGAAACCCATTTAAATGAATTGGTGATTAGTAGATCATTTATGATTATTTTTCTATTTACATACACTAATATTAACGATTGGTGAAGGAGGAAAGTATTTGTATGAAAGGAAATGAGCTCCTTTCAAAACTGTAATAATTTTTTAGTTGAATATTGAGAATATTACGTTATAATAAGAAGTGTAAAAGTTTCTCGTAAAAGCTTGACGGGATTTTTCTAGCGTGCTATATTAGTCAAGTCGCCAAGAGAGGCGCACAACATGAACCTTGAAAACTGAACAGCAAAACGTCAACAATACAGCCGCGAGTGATCGTGGCAAACTTACTGATCAGCTTCGGCAGATCAAGCGAATCGCGCGTCTTTTAGACGGCGATACGCCAGCAACTATTGAGCAATCAATACTACTCTATAATGGAGAGTTTGATCCTGGCTCAGGACGAACGCTGGCGGCGTGCCTAATACATGCAAGTCGAGCGGAGATAGTGGAGCTTGCTCCATTATCTTAGCGGCGGACGGGTGAGTAACACGTGGGCAACCTGCCCTGCAGATCGGGATAACTCCGGGAAACCGGTGCTAATACCGAATAGTTTGCGGCCTCTCATGAGGCTGCACGGAAAGACGGTTTCGGCTGTCACTGCAGGATGGGCCCGCGGCGCATTAGCTAGTTGGTGAGGTAACGGCTCACCAAGGCCACGATGCGTAGCCGACCTGAGAGGGTGATCGGCCACACTGGGACTGAGACACGGCCCAGACTCCTACGGGAGGCAGCAGTAGGGAATCTTCCGCAATGGACGAAAGTCTGACGGAGCAACGCCGCGTGAGTGAAGAAGGTTTTCGGATCGTAAAACTCTGTTGTGAGGGAAGAACAAGTACCAAGTAACTACTGGTACCTTGACGGTACCTCACCAGAAAGCCACGGCTAACTACGTGCCAGCAGCCGCGGTAATACGTAGGTGGCAAGCGTTGTCCGGAATTATTGGGCGTAAAGCGCGCGCAGGCGGTCCTTTAAGTCTGATGTGAAAGCCCACGGCTCAACCGTGGAGGGTCATTGGAAACTGGGGGACTTGAGTGCAGAAGAGGAAAGTGGAATTCCACGTGTAGCGGTGAAATGCGTAGAGATGTGGAGGAACACCAGTGGCGAAGGCGACTTTCTGGTCTGTAACTGACGCTGAGGCGCGAAAGCGTGGGGAGCAAACAGGATTAGATACCCTGGTAGTCCACGCCGTAAACGATGAGTGCTAAGTGTTAGGGGGTTTCCGCCCCTTAGTGCTGCAGCTAACGCATTAAGCACTCCGCCTGGGGAGTACGGCCGCAAGGCTGAAACTCAAAGGAATTGACGGGGGCCCGCACAAGCGGTGGAGCATGTGGTTTAATTCGAAGCAACGCGAAGAACCTTACCAGGTCTTGACATCCCGCTGACCGCCTAGGAGACTAGGCTTTCCCTTCGGGGACAGCGGTGACAGGTGGTGCATGGTTGTCGTCAGCTCGTGTCGTGAGATGTTGGGTTAAGTCCCGCAACGAGCGCAACCCTTGATCTTAGTTGCCAGCATTCAGTTGGGCACTCTAAGGTGACTGCCGGTGACAAACCGGAGGAAGGTGGGGATGACGTCAAATCATCATGCCCCTTATGACCTGGGCTACACACGTGCTACAATGGACGGTACAAAGGGTTGCAAACCCGCGAGGGGGAGCCAATCCCAGAAAACCGTTCTCAGTTCGGATTGCAGGCTGCAACTCGCCTGCATGAAGCCGGAATCGCTAGTAATCGCGGATCAGCATGCCGCGGTGAATACGTTCCCGGGCCTTGTACACACCGCCCGTCACACCACGAGAGTTTGTAACACCCGAAGTCGGTGGGGTAACCCTTACGGGAGCCAGCCGCCGAAGGTGGGACAGATGATTGGGGTGAAGTCGTAACAAGGTAGCCGTATCGGAAGGTGCGGCTGGATCACCTCCTTTCTAAGGATTATATCGGAACCGATCTTCGGATCGGGTTGACGTTTTGCGTTCAGTTTTGAAGGTTCACTCCGCAAGGATTGACTTTCAAACTTGTTCTTTGAAAACTGGATAGATCGACATTGATTAAGAAACAAGCATCAAGTAGCGTGATCGCTTTGCGATCAACTTATTTTTTTTGACCCTCAGTGGTTAAGTTAATAAGGGCGCACGGTGGATGCCTTGGCACTAGGAGCCGAAGAAGGACGGCACTAACACCGATATGCCTCGGGGAGCTGTAAGTGAGCTGTGATCCGGGGATTTCCGAATGGGGAAACCCACTGTTCGTAATGGAGCAGTATCCATGTGTGAATACATAGCACATGAGAAGGCAGACTCAGGGAACTGAAACATCTAAGTACCTGAAGGAAGAGAAAGCAAATGCGATTCCCCAAGTAGCGGCGAGCGAAACGGGATCAGCCCAAACCAGAAGGCTTGCCTTCTGGGGTTGTAGGACACTCTATACGGAGTTACAAAGGAACGGATTAAGCGAAGCGACCTGGAACGGTCCGCAAGATAGGGTAATAGCCCCGTAGCTGAAAGTTCGTTCCCTCCAGAGTGGATCCTGAGTACGGCGGAACACGAGAAATTCCGTCGGAATCCGGGAGGACCATCTCCCAAGGCTAAATACTCCCTAGTGACCGATAGTGAACCAGTACCGTGAGGGAAAGGTGAAAAGCACCCCGGAAGGGGAGTGAAATAGATCCTGAAACCGTGTGCCTACAAGTAGTTAGAGCCCGTTAATGGGTGATAGCGTGCCTTTTGTAGAATGAACCGGCGAGTTACGATTGCATGCAAGGTTAAGGTGAGAAGCCGGAGCCGCAGCGAAAGCGAGTCTGAATAGGGCGAGTGAGTATGCAGTTGTAGACCCGAAACCAGGTGATCTACCCATGTCCAGGGTGAAGGTAAGGTAACACTTACTGGAGGCCCGAACCCACGCACGTTGAAAAGTGCGGGGATGAGGTGTGGGTAGCGGAGAAATTCCAATCGAACCTGGAGATAGCTGGTTCTCTCCGAAATAGCTTTAGGGCTAGCCTCAAGATAAGAATCCTGGAGGTAGAGCACTGTTTGGACTAGGGGCCCATCCCGGGTTACCGAATTCAGACAAACTCCGAATGCCAGTGATTTATGCTTGGGAGTCAGACTGCGAGTGATAAGATCCGTAGTCAAGAGGGAAACAGCCCAGACCACCAGCTAAGGTCCCCAAATATCCGTTAAGTGGAAAAGGATGTGGCGTTGCTTAGACAACCAGGATGTTGGCTTAGAAGCAGCCATCATTTAAAGAGTGCGTAATAGCTCACTGGTCGAGTGACACTGCGCCGAAAATGTACCGGGGCTAAACGGATTACCGAAGCTGTGGATGGACATCGTAGATGTCCGTGGTAGGAGAGCGTTCTAAGGGCGTTGAAGTCAGACCGGAAGGACTGGTGGAGCGCTTAGAAGTGAGAATGCCGGTATGAGTAACGAAAGACGGGTGAGAATCCCGTCCACCGAATGCCTAAGGTTTCCTGAGGAAGGCTCGTCCGCTCAGGGTTAGTCGGGACCTAAGTCGAGGCCGATAGGCGTAGACGATGGACAACAGGTTGATATTCCTGTACCACCTCCCCGCCGTTTGAGCAATGGGGGGACGCAGAAGGATAGGGTGAGCGTGCCGTTGGTTGTGCACGTCCAAGTTGTGAGATGAGAAACGAGGCAAATCCCGTTTCTATACAACATCAAGCAGTGATGGCAAGAGGTTTACCTCAGAGTCCCTGATTTCACACTGCCAAGAAAAGCCTCTAGCGAGGCGGGAGGTGCCCGTACCGCAAACCGACACAGGTAGGCGAGAAGAGAATTCTAAGGTGAGCGAGTGAACTCTCGTTAAGGAACTCGGCAAAATGACCCCGTAACTTCGGGAGAAGGGGTGCTCTGGTAGGGTGTTACAGCCCGAGAGAGCCGCAGTGAATAGGCCCAGGCGACTGTTTAGCAAAAACACAGGTCTCTGCAAAACCGTAAGGTGACGTATAGGGGCTGACGCCTGCCCGGTGCTGGAAGGTTAAGGGGAGTGCTTAGCGCAAGCGAAGGTGCGAACCGAAGCCCCAGTAAACGGCGGCCGTAACTATAACGGTCCTAAGGTAGCGAAATTCCTTGTCGGGTAAGTTCCGACCCGCACGAAAGGCGTAACGATCTGGGCACTGTCTCAACGAGAGACTCGGTGAAATTATAGTACCTGTGAAGATGCAGGTTACCCGCGACAGGACGGAAAGACCCCGTGGAGCTTTACTGTAGCCTGATATTGAATTTTGGTGCAACTTGTACAGGATAGGTAGGAGCCAGAGAACCCGGAGCGCCAGCTTCGGGGGAGGCGTCGGTGGGATACTACCCTGGTTGTATTGAACTTCTAACCCACAAGCCTTAGCGGCTTGGGAGACAGTGTCAGGCGGGCAGTTTGACTGGGGCGGTCGCCTCCTAAAGAGTAACGGAGGCGCTCAAAGGTTCCCTCAGAATGGTTGGAAATCATTCGCAGAGTGTAAAGGCACAAGGGAGCTTGACTGCGAGACGGACAGGTCGAGCAGGGTCGAAAGACGGACTTAGTGATCCGGTGGTTCCGCATGGAAGGGCCATCGCTCAACGGATAAAAGCTACCCCGGGGATAACAGGCTTATCTCCCCCAAGAGTCCACATCGACGGGGAGGTTTGGCACCTCGATGTCGGCTCATCGCATCCTGGGGCTGTAGTCGGTCCCAAGGGTTGGGCTGTTCGCCCATTAAAGCGGTACGCGAGCTGGGTTCAGAACGTCGTGAGACAGTTCGGTCCCTATCCGTCGCGGGCGCAGGAAATTTGAGAGGAGCTGTCCTTAGTACGAGAGGACCGGGATGGACACACCGCTGGTGTACCAGTTGTTCTGCCAAGAGCATCGCTGGGTAGCTATGTGTGGCCGGGATAAGTGCTGAAAGCATCTAAGCACGAAGCCCCCCTCAAGATGAGATTTCCCATTGCGCAAGCAAGTAAGATCCCTCAAAGACGATGAGGTAGATAGGTTCGGGGTGGAAGCGTGGCGACACGTGCAGCTGACGAATACTAATCGATCGAGGACTTAACCAACAAACTGAAACGCAAGTTTCCCCAATGTCGATTTATCCAGTTTTGAGCGAACAAGCTCGACAAGTCCAGTGATGATGGCAAAGAGGCCACACCCGTTCCCATCCCGAACACGGAAGTTAAGCTCTTTTGCGCCGATGGTAGTTGGGGGTTTCCCCCTGTGAGAGTAGGACGTCGCTGGGCAAATAGAAAGGCCGTTACCGGTTCATTCCGGTGGCGGTCTTTTTTTCTTTGAAATCATTTTTATTTTTGCTGAAACAAGGCCTATTCCCTCTTGCATTCGTACTTTGATTGACCTAATATGAAATTTAATTGCGAAGGAAAGGGTGCAGAAATTGGATATTAATCCGTGGTTAATGGTTCTCATTATATTTTCAATCAATATAGTCTATGTCACCTTCTTTACTGTGCGAATGATTATGACACTCAAAGGCTTCCGTTATTTAGCGGCGCTTGTCAGCATGGTGGAAGTGGTCATATATATAGTAGGGCTCGGCTTGGTGCTAGATAATTTAGATCAGATACAGAACTTGGTCGCTTATGCGATTGGTTATGGATCTGGGGTTGTGATCGGTTCTAAAATCGAAGAGAAAATGGCGTTAGGATATATAACGGTCAATGTTATTAGCAACGATGAAAGTGATTATCTCCCGCGGAAGTTGCGTGAAAAAGGCTACGGTGTAACCGATTGGGATGCGAACGGAAGAGATGGCGGCAGGCAGGCTATGCAGATCTTGACTCCTCGGAAGATGGAATTGAAATTATACAAAACCATCCAGGAAATAGATCCTAAAGCCTTTATTATCGCTTATGAACCGAAAACGATTCATGGTGGATTCTGGGTAAAACAAGTGAAAAGAGGTAGATTATTTAAATGAGTAAAAAGACAATCTGGTTCGAAGTGCAGGAACACGAGACAATGGAAGACTGCCTGAACCGAATGAAACAAGAGGGGTACATGGCTGTGGGGCGAAAAGAAGAGCCTCTATTTGAAGAAATTAACGGAGAGCCTGTACCTGTGCGCCAGATTATCAAGTTTAAAGGGAATAAAATCGAAAAATAGCAGATGATGGGTAAAAAACACGAACGTTGAAAGGGAGCTTTTATTTATTGTTCGACTTTATCGTTGACGCACTTGCGCCATCTTGTTATGATTAATAAGGAAACCCCATATATGCAGAAGAATTGGCTTCTGCGTCTCTACCAGGACACCGTAAATGTCTGGACTATGCGGGAAAGCAACTTATGGTACTTATAACGGAGGATGTGCTTTTTTATGCCATCACGTATGTTTTCGTTGAATCAAAGTCCTTAAGTAAACTGCTTTTCACGTCATGTGAGCAGTTTATTTGAGGGCTTTTTACTTTTGAAAGAGAGGTTATTGAATGAATCCGCGAATTGGCATTATTATGGGAAGTTCGAGTGATTGGGAAACGATGAAACATGCATGCGAGGTTCTAGATGAACTGAAGATCGGCTATGAAAAAAAAGTGATATCAGCCCATCGGACGCCGGATTTGATGTTCAGTTATGCAGAGGAAGCACGCAGTAAAGGTTTGCATGTGATCATTGCAGGAGCTGGCGGTGCTGCTCATTTGCCGGGAATGGTCGCGGCAAAAACAACTTTACCGGTTATCGGCGTTCCAGTTCAGTCTAAAGCCTTGAACGGGATGGATTCATTATTGTCGATTGTTCAGATGCCCGGTGGGGTGCCGGTTGCAACTGTAGCGATTGGGAAAGCCGGCGCGATTAATGCGGGACTCCTGGCTGCCCAAATTCTTGGAACGGTCGATAAAGAAGCAGCACAAGCTTTGGAAGATAGACGCAAGCGGACTGCGGAAGCCGTGTTGGAAAGTTCAGGTGATTTGGTATGACAAGAACGATTTTACCTGGACAGACGATTGGTATTATCGGCGGCGGGCAGTTAGGCCGCATGATGGCGCTGGCAGCCAAGGAAGCAGGATTTAAGATTGCGGTTTTGGATCCAGGCATGGATTCACCGACCGGACAAGTGGCCGATATTCAGATCGTGGCCCCATTCAATGATTCGGAAGCGTTGGAAGAATTGGCAGAAGTAAGTGATGTGATCACTTATGAGTTCGAAAATATTGATGTGGACGGACTTCGCCATTTAGCTGAAATCGCTTATGTGCCTCAAGGAGCTGAGTTGATCGGCGTCACACAGAACCGGATTTTTGAGAAGAAGGAAATTCGGGAAGCCGGAGTGCCGATAGCGAATTATATAGAAGCTTCTACATTTGAAGAGTTGAAAAGCCGGATTGAAACTTTGGATTATCCCTTTGTCGTTAAAACGGCTAGAGGTGGATATGACGGCAAAGGCCAGCAAATTGTGGAGAATGCAGACCAGTTATCAGAGGCGGAAGACCTGTTCCAGAACGGGGATTGTGTCGCGGAAGCGTTTATCGATTTCACGATGGAGATATCGGTTGTGATCCAGCGCAATACTTTAGGTGAAACGGCTATATTACCGATTGGGGAGAATATCCATAAACACCATATTCTTCATCAGACAATCGTCCCTGCAAGAGTTGGCGAGGAAACGCTGACAAAAGCGAAAAAGGCGGCAGAAGCAATTGCTGAACATCTACAGATGGTCGGAACACTTGCGGTTGAAATGTTCGTTTTGCCAGATGGAGAGATTCTCGTCAATGAACTGGCACCGCGCCCTCATAACTCAGGGCATTATTCAATTGAAGCGACGAACATTTCGCAGTTCCACCAGCACATCCGCGCCATTTGCGGATGGCCGTTAAGAGAGCCGAAGCTTTGGAGTTCTGCTGTCATGGTCAATGTGCTCGGAGAACATGTAGCGCCGCTCACGACGAAAATCGCACATTATCCGGACTGGTCGATTCATTTATACGGCAAGGACGAAGCGAAACATAAACGTAAAATGGGGCATGTGACCATTTTGACGGAAGACATAGATCGAACATTAAACGAAATCGACGCATCCGGCATTTGGCCGGAATAATTGGAGGATATAGATTATGATCGCACGTTATACACGCCCGGAGATGGGTGCCATTTGGACAGAAGAAAACAAATACCAAGCATGGTTGGAAGTAGAAATCCTTGCATGTGAAGCTTGGGCAGAAATCGGCGATATCCCGAAAGAAGATGTAGCCAAAATCCGTGAGAATGCAGGGTTTTCAGTCGATCGAATTCTAGAAATTGAAGAAGAAACGCGCCATGACGTTGTTGCTTTCACGCGTGCGGTTTCCGAGACACTTGGGGAAGAGCGTAAATGGGTGCATTACGGATTGACGTCAACAGATGTTGTCGATACGGCACTTTCTTATCTGTTGAAGCAGGCGAATGAAATCCTGCGCAAAGATTTGACGAACTTCATCGATATTTTAGCGGTGAAAGCGAAAGAGCATAAAATGACGGTCATGATGGGCCGTACACACGGTGTTCATGCAGAGCCAACGACATTCGGTTTGAAACTCGCGCTTTGGCACGAGGAAATGAAGCGAAATTTGGAGCGTTTTGAAGCAGCAGCGAAATCGATCGAAACAGGCAAAATGTCTGGTGCGGTTGGAACGTATGCGAATATCGATCCTTTTGTTGAAGAATATGTATGCAAGAACTTAGGAATTGCCGCATCACGCATTTCCACACAGACTTTGCAGCGCGACCGCCATGCGCAGTATATGAGCACACTCGCATTGATCGCTTCATCCATCGAGAAATTCGCGACAGAAATCCGCGGTTTGCAGAAGTCCGAAACGCGTGAAGTGGAAGAGTTTTTCGCCAAAGGGCAAAAAGGATCATCGGCAATGCCGCATAAACGCAACCCGATAGGTTCTGAAAACATGACAGGCCTTGCACGCCTTATCCGCGGTTATATGATGACGGCTTATGAGAACGTCTCATTATGGCACGAACGCGATATCTCGCATTCATCTGCTGAACGCGTCATCTTACCGGATGCGACAATTGCCTTGAACTATATGCTCAACCGTTTCGGCAATATCGTCAAAAACTTGACTGTGTTCCCGGATAACATGAAGCGCAATATGGATTCGACGCTCGGCCTTATTTATTCTCAGCGTGTGCTTCTGACATTGATCGACAAAGGAATGGCGCGTGAAGCCGCATACGATACCGTTCAGCCGTGCGCGATGGAAGCTTGGGAAACGCAGACTTCGTTCCGTAAAGTCGTGGAAGCGAACGAGACAATCACTTCACAGCTGACGAAAGAAGAGCTGGATGATTGCTTTGATTACAACCACCACTTACAGCAAGTCGATATGATCTTCAACCGTCTCGAATTAAATTAAACGGAGGCATCAATCATGGAAAAAGCTCAGCTATTGTATGAAGGAAAAGCGAAACGCCTGTATAAAACGGACGAGCAAGGCATTCTTTGGGTGGAATATAAAGACTCCGCCACTGCATTCAACGGAGAGAAGAAAGAAGAGATTTCAGGCAAAGGACGCTTGAACAATCAAATCACCTCTTTGCTGTTTGAGAAATTAAAAGCAAACGGCATCGCTTCCCATTTTGTGAAGCAGTTGTCCGATAGCGAGCAATTGGTGCGCGAAGTGAGCATCGTACCTATTGAAGTAGTGGTCCGCAATATCGTCGCCGGCAGCATGGCAAAACGCCTCGGTCTCGATGAAGGCCAAGTGATCGAAAAGCCGGTCGTGGAGTTTTACTTGAAAGATGATGCGTTCGGCGATCCGTTGATTACGGATGACCATGTCGCCATGCTTGAACTTGCGACAGAGCAGGAAGTAGCGGTCTTGAAAGACAAAGCGCGGAAGATCAATGATATATTGATTGGCTTTTTTCAGGAAATCGGTGTCGATTTAGTCGATTTCAAGATTGAATTTGGCCGTGATGAAAACGGTGAAATCCTATTGGCAGATGAAATTTCACCTGATACGTGCCGCCTATGGGATAAGGAAACGAAACAGAAACTCGATAAAGACGTATTTCGCCGGAACCTCGGCAATTTGACGGATGCTTATGAACTCATTTTATCTCGACTGGGAGGACAAAACTGATGAAAAAAGTAAAAGTGTATGTGACATTGCGTGAAAGTGTACTCGATCCACAAGGTTCCGCGGTGATGGGATCGCTCCATAAGATGGGCTATGATGAGGTCCAGGATGTCCGGATCGGTAAATACCTGGAACTGGTCATTGGGGATAGCGAACGTGATGTCGATGCGTTAGTCGATGAATTGTGCAACCGGATGCTTGCGAATACGGTGATTGAAGATTACAGGTACGAAATCGAGGAGGTTGTCTCGCAATGAAATTCGCAGTGATTGTTTTCCCAGGGTCGAATTGTGACTTGGACATGTACCACGCCATCAAGGATGAACTTGGAGAAGAAGCGGAATATGTCTGGCATGATACGCATGACTTAAGCGGTTATGACGGAATCTTGCTTCCAGGTGGTTTCTCATACGGGGATTATTTGCGCGCAGGAGCGATTGCCCGTTTTTCAGGTGTCATGGACGAAGTGCGCAAAGCAGCAGAAGAAGGGAAACCGGTTCTCGGCATCTGCAATGGATTCCAGATCCTGACAGAAGCCGGCTTGCTTCCGGGTATGCTGATGCGCAATAAAGACTTGAAGTTCACTTGCCGTACAGTCAACTTAAAAGTAGAGAACGCCCACACTTTGTTTACGAATGAATACAAAGAAGGCGAAGAAATCCGTATTCCAGTCGCTCACGGGGAAGGCAATTATTATTGCGACGATGCGACATACCAGCATTTGAAAGACAATAATCAAATCGTTTTCACATACGCAGAAGATTTTAACGGCAGCCGCAATAACATTGCCGGCATCATCAACGAACGCGGCAACGTGCTTGGCATGATGCCGCATCCGGAACGTGCGGTTTCCGACTTGATTGGCGGAACGGACGGCTTGCCATTATTCAGATCAATCGTCAAACAGTGGAGGGAATCACATGTCAGTCACGCTTGAGCCGAACACACAACAGATCAAAGAACAGAAAATCTACAAACAAATGGGCTTATCGGACGCCGAGTTCCAAATGGTCGAAGACATCCTGGGCAGAACGCCGAATTACACAGAAACCGGTTTGTTTTCTGTCATGTGGTCTGAACATTGTTCTTATAAAAATTCCAAGCCGGTCCTATCAAAATTCCCGACTAAAGGCGACCACGTGTTGCAGGGTCCAGGAGAAGGCGCGGGCATCGTCGATATCGGCGATGGCCAGGCAGCTGTATTCAAAATGGAATCCCATAACCATCCATCGGCCATTGAACCTTACCAAGGAGCAGCGACAGGTGTCGGCGGCATCATCCGCGACGTGTTCTCGATGGGCGCTCGTCCGATCGCGCTATTGAACTCCTTGCGATTCGGGGAACTTGAAACACCGCGCGTCAAATATTTGTTCGAGGAAGTGGTCGCAGGCATCGCCGGCTACGGCAATTGCATCGGCATTCCGACGGTCGGAGGCGAAGTGCAGTTTGATGCATCGTACGATGGCAACCCGCTTGTCAATGCGATGTGCGTCGGCTTGATCGACCATAAAGATATCCAAAAAGGCGTCGCTAAAGGAACCGGCAATCCGGTTATGTACGTCGGAGCTAAAACAGGCCGCGACGGCATCCACGGCGCGACATTTGCTTCAGAAGAGTTGACGGACGCATCCGATGAAAAACGCCCGGCTGTTCAAGTGGGCGATCCGTTCATGGAGAAATTGCTCCTTGAAGCTTGCCTGGAACTCGTGAAATCCGATGCGCTCATCGGTATACAAGATATGGGTGCTGCAGGACTCACTTCATCTTCAGCAGAAATGGCGTCAAAAGCCGGATCCGGCATCGAAATGGATTTGGATCATGTGCCGCAGCGCGAAACGGGTATGACGGCTTACGAAATGATGTTATCTGAATCCCAGGAACGCATGCTCATCGTTGTCAAACAAGGGCGCGAACCGGAAATCGTCGAGTTGTTCGAAAAATACGGCCTGGATGCCGTGACAGTCGGACGGGTAACGGACGATTCCACATTACGCTTGAAGCATAAAGGCGAAATCGTTGCAGAAGTGCCGGTCGACGCACTGGCAGAAGATGCGCCAGTCTATCACCAAAAATCGAGCGTGCCGGAATATTACCGCGAATTCCAAAGCTTGCCGAACGAAGAGCCGGAAGTGGAAGACCATCAGTCAACACTTTTGGCGCTCTTGCAGCAGCCGACCATCGCTTCAAAAGAATGGGTTTATAATCAATACGATCACCAAGTGCGTACTAGCACAGTCGTCTCGCCTGGCTCTGACGCTGCGGTAATCCGTGTGCGCGGAACGAATAAAGGCCTTGCGATGACAACGGATTGCAACTCTCGTTATATTTACCTTGACCCAGAAACAGGCGGCAAGATCGCTGTCGCAGAAGCGGCGCGTAACGTCGTCGTCTCAGGCGGGCGCCCGCTTGCGATCACCGATTGCCTGAACTTCGGAAACCCGGAAAAACCTGAGATTTTCTGGCAGCTTGAAAAAGCGGCTGACGGCATGTCGGCAGCTTGCCTTCAATTGAACGCACCAGTTATTGGCGGAAACGTCTCTTTATATAATGAAACAAACGGTACAGCGATTTACCCGACGCCGACAATCGGACTTGTCGGGCTTGTCGAAGATTTGAAGCATGTCACGACGCAAGATGCGAAAAAGCAAGGCGATTTCGTCTATCTTGTCGGCGGCAGCATGACAGAATTCGGCGGCAGCGAATTGCAGAAAATGGTAGAAGGCCGTATTTTTGGAAAAGCGCCATCTATCGATTTGGACGTCGAAGCACAACGCCAATCCGCTATCCTTACTGCCATTCAGCAAGGCTTAGTCCAGTCGGCTCATGACGTAGCGGAAGGCGGCGTCGCTGTCGCTTTGGCTGAGAAGACTTTCGGCAACGGGCTTGGCGTAAACGTAAGCCTAGCCGGTTCCAAGACGACTGCTTTATTCAGTGAAACACAATCGCGCTTTTTGCTCACGGTATCGCCTGAGCAAGCACAAGCATTCGAGGATACAGTGAAAGATGCACGGAAAATCGGTGAAGTCACGGGTGATCGCATGATCGTCAAAGGGGAAGACGGAGCCGTATGGATCGATGAATCGGTCGAAACGCTCCGCTCCGCCTGGAAAGGGGCTATACCATGCTTGCTGAAATCAGAGGCTTAAACGAAGAATGCGGGATTTTTGGCATTTGGGGCCACACCAACGCAGCGCAACTTACGTATTATGGGCTTCATGCTTTGCAGCACCGCGGCCAAGAAGGCGCAGGAATCGTTTCGACTGATGGAGAGGCTTTACGCGCATTAAAAGGCGAAGGCATGGTCAGTGAAGTGTTCACTCCAGAGAAATTGGAGAAGATCACCGGTACTGCAGCCATCGGCCATGTCCGCTATGCAACAGCAGGCGGCAGCGGCATTGAAAATGTCCAGCCTTTGCTGTTCAATTCGACGACAGGAAGCCTGGCAATTTCGCATAACGGCAATTTGGTCAATGCAACGCAATTAAAAGGGCATTTGGAGCGCCAAGGCAGCATCTTCCAAACGACATCGGATACGGAAGTGCTCGCACACTTGATCAAGCGCAGCGGTTATGAAAGCTTTGAAGAAAAAGCGAAAAACGCCTTGTCGCTATTGAAAGGCGCGTTTGCATGCTTAGTCTTGACGGAAGAGGCCATGTTTGTGGCGCTCGATCCGAACGGCTTGCGTCCCTTATCCGTTGGGAAAATGGGGGATGCTTGGGTTGTCGCTTCTGAGACTTGCGCATTCGATATTGTCGGTGCAGAGTTTGTGCATTCTGTCGAACCGGGTGAATTCTTGATTATCAACGATGATGGCATGCGCAAGGAACGTTTTGCGTATCCGGAAGAACGCTCGATCTGTACGATGGAGTATGTCTATTTCTCCCGTCCGGACTCGGATATCGATGGCATCAATATCCATTCGGCGAGAAAACGTCTCGGCAAGCAATTGGCAAAAGAAGTCCACATCGAAGCGGACGTTGTCACGGGTGTGCCGGATTCCAGTATTTCCGCAGCGATCGGTTTTTCTGAGCAAAGCGGGATTCCTTACGAACTCGGGTTGATCAAAAACCGTTATGTTGGGCGGACGTTCATCCAGCCTTCACAGGAAATGCGCGAGCGCGGCGTCAAGATGAAGTTGTCTCCAGTGCGCCAAGTGGTCAACGGCAAACGCGTCGTCATGGTCGATGATTCGATTGTCCGCGGCACCACTTCCCGCCGCATCGTCGCTTTATTGAAAGAAGCGGGCGCAACGGAAGTCCACGTCGTCATCAGTTCGCCGCCGATCAAGAACCCTTGTTTTTACGGCATCGATATCAGCACATCCGGCGAATTGATCGCCGCGAACAATACAGTAGAAGAAATGCGTGAAATCATCGGTGCGGATTCGCTGACGTTTTTGTCGGTCGATGGCATGGTCCAAAACATCGGACGCACCGACCCAGGCTCGAAATGCGGCCATTGCTTGGCTTGTTTCACTGGCGAATATCCAACGAATATCTATCCGGATACCGTCTTGCCGCATGAAAAAGAAAAAGTGAAATAGGGGGAACCGAAGTGTCTAAAGCGTATGAAAAAGCAGGCGTCAATATCGAAGCGGGCTACGAAGCCGTCAAGCGGATGAAATCCCATGTCGAACGCACCGCGCGTACAGGAATGCTGGGTGCATTCGGCGGGTTCGGCGGCATGTTCGATTTGTCCGAGCTGAATTTGAAACAACCGGTTCTCGTTTCCGGAACAGACGGTGTCGGCACGAAGCTAAAACTGGCTTTCATGGCGGATAAGCACGATACGATCGGTGTCGATTGCGTCGCAATGTGCGTCAACGATATCGTTGCACAAGGTGCGGAACCTTTGTTTTTCCTCGATTATATTGCTTGCGGCAAAGCGGTTCCTGAAAAGATCGAACAAATCGTCAAAGGCGTTGCCGATGGCTGCGTAGATGCAGGCGCGGCATTGATCGGCGGAGAAACGGCTGAAATGCCGGGGCTTTATGATGAGAATGAATACGACATCGCCGGCTTTGCGGTCGGTGCTGCCGAGAAAGCAGATATCGTGACAGGCGAGCGCATCCAAGCGGGCGATGTCTTGGTCGGGCTTGCTTCAAGCGGCATCCACTCGAATGGCTATTCGCTCGTCCGCCATATTTTATTCGGCGACCAGGAAGGTTCGTTGGACGAGAAAGTAGCGGGCTTTGAAGAGCTCGGCACACTCGAATCCTTGCTGCTCGAGCCGACGAAAATTTATGCTAAGACTGTCCAATCGATCCGCAAACAGGCGGACGTCCACGGCATGGCGCATATCACGGGCGGCGGGTTTATCGAAAACTTGCCACGCATGATGCCTGATGGGCTAGGTGTTGAGATCGAGCTTGGCTCTTGGCCGGTACTTCCAGTATTCGACCTGTTGAAAGCAAAAGGCGAACTGGCAGACCGTGATCTGTATTCCGTGTTCAATATGGGCATCGGATTTGCAGTGGCCGTTTCTGAAGCGGATGCACAACAAGCGATCCAGGCAGCAGAAGCGAGTGGAGACAAAGCCTATGTGATCGGTAAAGTGACAGAGATCGAGGGTGTCCAGTTCCAAGGCAGTCAGGACGGGACTTTACATGAAAAATAGAACAAAAATGGCCGTTTTCGCTTCTGGAAACGGCTCTAATTTTCAAGCGCTTTACGAAGCAACTCAAGACGGGCGTCTCGATGCGGACATCGTTCTGGTCGTGGCGGATAAGCCGTCTGCGTTTGTGTTGGAACGGGCGAAGCAGGCAGGAGTGCCGGCGTTCTCGTTTACACCGCGTGAGTATGCGTCCAAACAAGCATATGAGTCGATGCTGGTGGAGAAATTAGAGGGAGCGGGTGTCGAGTGGCTCGTGCTGGCTGGGTTTATGAGGTTGATCGGCCCGGTTTTGCTCAGGACTTACGAAAACCGCATCGTCAATATCCACCCATCGGTACTGCCGGCGTTTCCCGGAAAAGATGCCATCGGCCAGACGCTAGAAGCAGGGGCAAAAGAGGCTGGAGTCACTGTGCATTTTGTCGATGAAGGCATGGACACGGGAGCGATCATCGCACAGCGCTCGTTTGCAGTAGATGGCTCAGACCGTGAGACAGTGGAACGCAAAATCCATGAAATCGAGCACCAATTATACCCTGAGAGTTTGCAGCAATTATTCAGCCGGCAGCAGTCGGTCTAGGAGGTCCATGAATGAAAAGAAGAGCATTGATGAGCGTATCGGACAAATCCGGCATTTTGGAATTTGCCCGTGAACTAGTGAAAATGGATGTAGAAATCTTATCGACAGGCGGCACGCGCAAGCATTTGGAAGACAATGGCGTTCCGACGACAGCAGTCGACGAAGTGACCGGGTTCCCTGAAATTTTAGGTGGACGGGTGAAAACTTTGCATCCGCTGATCCATGGCGGTTTGCTCGCGAAACACGACGATAGCGAACACCAGCAGCAAATGAGCGATAACGGCATCGCACCGATCGAGTTTGTCTGCGTCAATTTGTACCCATTCCGTGAAACGATTGCAAAGCCGGATGTGACAGTTGATGATGCAATTGAAAACATCGATATCGGCGGCCCAACGATGCTTCGTTCGGCAGCGAAAAACCATGCTTACGTGACGGTCATCGTCGATTCCGGCGATTACGAAGCGGTGCTTGCGGAACTGCGCGAACAGCAAACAACAAGCCCTGAGCTGCGCCGGAAACTCGCAGCGAAAGTATTCCGCCATACCGCGGCGTATGATGCCTATATTTCCAACTACTTAACGGAACTGACGGATGAACAGTATCCGGAGCAGTTAACTCTTACATATGAATTGTCCCAAGCGCTGCGCTACGGGGAAAACCCTCACCAGAAAGCAGCGTTCTATAAGAGCGCGCTCGGTTCGGATTTCTCAATCGCACATGCCACGCAACTGCACGGCAAAGAGCTTTCCTATAACAATATCCAAGACGCCAACGCTGCGCTGCAAATCATCAAGGAATTCACGATGCCGGCAAGCGTCGCAGTGAAGCATATGAACCCTTGCGGCGTCGGGATCGGTGCTACCCTTTCCGAGTCGTTCAAGAAAGCGTATGAAGCGGACTCGACATCGATCTTCGGGGGCATCGTCGCCTTGAACCGTGAAGTCGACCTTGAGACAGCACAGCAATTGTCGCAGATTTTCCTTGAAATCGTCATTGCGCCATCATTTACGGAAGATGCACTTGCAGAACTCGGCAAAAAGAAAAACATCCGTTTGTTGACGGTGCCGTTTGAAACGAAACGCCGCGACAAATGGAATACGGTGACAGTCGAAGGCGGATTGCTCGTCCAGGAGCCGGATACATTCGGCTACGGGGATGCAGATATCCGTGTCGTGACGGAAAGACAGCCGACAGAACAAGAACTCGAAGCCTTGAAACTTGGCTGGAGCGTTGTCAAACATGTGAAGTCCAATGCGATTGTCGTGTGCGACGAGTCGATGACGTTAGGTGTTGGGGCTGGGCAAATGAATCGCGTTGGTGCTGCCGCCATTGCACTTGAGCAGGCAGCTGACAAAGCACAAGGCGCAGCGATGGCATCGGACGCTTTCTTCCCGATGGCTGACACGGTGGAAGCGGCCGCGAAAGCTGGCATCAAAGCAATCATCCAGCCGGGCGGTTCGAAAAAAGACCAGGAGTCGATCGATGCGGCGAATGCGCACGGCATCGCGATGGTCTTCACGGGCGTCCGCCATTTCAAACATTAATCGGAGGTGCACGGCTATGAACGTATTGGTCATCGGCAAAGGCGGGCGTGAACACGCGCTTGCCCATCAATTCGCCATCTCCCCATCGGTCGCGAAAGTTTATGTGGCGCCTGGCAATGACGGCATGGAACAGGACGCAGAGCTTGTCAACATCAGCGAGACGGATTTTGAAGCTTTGGCAGCGTTCGCCAAGGACAATGAGATCGCCTTTACATTCGTCGGGCCAGAACAGCCGCTGTCAGAAGGCATCGTCGATTTCTTTGAAGCGCGCGGCTTGAAGATTTTTGGGCCGAACAAAGCGGCAGCGCGCATCGAAGGCAGCAAAGCGTTCGCTAAGGAATTAATGAAGAAATACGATATTCCGACCGCAGCTTATGAAAGTTTTTCAGATACTGAGGCAGCTATCAACTACATCAAGCTGCAAGGCGCGCCGATCGTCATCAAGGCGGATGGGCTCGCAGCCGGAAAAGGCGTCGTCGTTGCAATAAGCGAACAAGAAGCAATCGATGCCGTAAAGGACATGCTCGACGGCCAGAAATTCGGCGACTCGGGATCGACCGTCGTTATCGAGGAATTTTTGGATGGAGAAGAATTTTCCTTTATGTCCTTCGTCCAAGATGGCAAGATCTATCCGATGGTCATCTCACAAGACCATAAGCGCGCGTTTGATGGCGATAAGGGGCCGAATACGGGCGGCATGGGTGCTTACTCGCCGGTGCCGCAGATTTCGGAATCGGTTGTCGAAGAGACTTTCGCGAAAATTGTCCGCCCGACAATAGAGGCAATGAACAGCGAAGGCACACCGTTCAATGGCATTTTATACGCTGGCATCATTTTGACAGCTGGAGGCCCGAAAGTAATCGAATTCAATGCGCGCTTCGGTGATCCGGAAACGCAAGTGGTCTTGCCGCGCTTGAAAACCGACCTCGGCGCGTTTATTTCGACCATTCTGGACGGGGAAGAAATGGAGCTTGAATGGGATGCGCGCCCTGTGCTCGGTGTCGTCATTGCAGCGGACGGCTATCCGGGAACTGTGGAAAAAGGAGCCGTGTTACCGGAACTGGATGAATTACCGGATGTAACCGTCACCCACGCCGGCACGAAACGCTCCGAAGGCCGCTTCACTGCTAACGGTGGCCGGGTGTTGCTTGTCGCAGGCAGTGGGGAGACCTTGCAAGACGCCCAAACAAACGTCTATCAAGCACTCGGTAAAGTGGAGTGGGATGGTTTCTTTTACCGCACAGATATCGGTTGGCGTGCAATCTAAGTGAATAGTTGCTATAATAGAATGACACAATTTCGTCACGAAGCTGTGTCATTTTATTTATGCGGCAACGCGCCGCGGAGGATTTTCACAAGCCCACTTTTACCTCTATTACTAAACTCCAATTTCCACCCAGCATTACCCCGGAAGTAACAAAACCAGCAGGGCATTCAAACTCGGAAGGAGCAAAAATGATGAACTGGTATGAAAAACTGAATCAATATTTCCCAGTGGAGGAAATGAAATCGAAAGAACATATGGATACGTTGCTGAAGGAAAAAGGCAGTGTCTACTACAAAGATGAGGGCCCGTATCACGTCTTGATGTACGCGGAATTCCCAAGCTTCTCATTTGTCGACTATTTATTCGTATCGAAAGAATCGCGCGGTATGGGCATCGGCAAGAAAACATTGCAAATGCTTAAGGATAAGAACAAGCCGATCATTTTGGAAGTGGAACCGGTCGATTATGAAGACACGGATTCCGAAAAACGCTTGCGCTTTTATGCCCGCGAAGGCTTCGAGCATGCCTCGTCAATCGGCTATTGCCGCCGTTCACTCGCGACAGGTGAAGAAAACTCGATGGAGATTCTTTACTGGGCGCCGAACGGCGAAACCGAAGAAGAGATTTTCGAAGCGATGAAGAAAATGTATGAAGACATCCATACGTATAAAGACGAGCATTTCTACGGTGAGTCGTACGATCCAGTTTCTGATGTCTTGACGAGAAAAGAGCAAGACCAGCAGGATATCCTGAAGCCTTTCAGCGATCCGGTCAATAAATAAACAAAAATCCACGTCTTAAAGACGTGGATTTTTTATGTCTAGCACGGCATAAGAGAGGAGCATTTTCACGTCATTCTCTGTAAAAAAATGCATAATTATGCTAGTATACGATGTATGGATATTGAAGAGAGAGCAGGTGCCTTCGGATGGTAAACCCTTTATGGAGAAATACAGAAATACGGAAACAATTGAAGATTGTGTCGAAAGAATTGTCCCCGGATCTTGTGCTGACGAATGCCACATATCTGCACGGGATATTTAAAAAATGGATGACCGGAAATATATGGATCAATGGAGACCGCATCATTTATGCAGGGCAAGACATGCCGAAAATCGATGATTCGACAGAAGTTGTGGATGTCAGCGACAAGTGGATCGTGCCTGGCTATATCGAGCCGCATGTCCATCCGTATCAACTTTACAACCCGCAGCAATTCGCTGATTATGCTGCACAAGGCGGAACGACCGGGTTCATCTCAGACAACTTGCCATTATTTTTATCATTAGAAAACGAGAAAGCGTTTACATTGCTTGACCGCATGGCGGAGCTGCCATTTACGTTTTATTGGTGGACGCGATTCGATTCGCAGACCGAACTTGTCGGGGAAGATCAAAAATTCACCTCGAAAGCGGTCGGCGAGTGGCTGGAGCGCCCGGACGTCATCCTTGGCGGTGAATTGACGGGTTGGCCGAAGCTATTGGCTGGCGACGACCAGATGCTTTATTGGATTCAAAAAGCGAAAATCAGCTTGAAAAAAATTGAAGGGCATTTCCCGGGAGCTTCCGAGAAGACTTTGGCGCGCATGAAGCTGCTGGGCGCTGACGGGGACCATGAAGCGATGACTGTCGATGAAGTGGAAATGCGCCTATTGCACGGCTACGGCGTGACATTGCGCCATTCATCGATACGCCCGGATTTACCGCAACTATTGTCAGGGATTGTCGAGCGGGAATTAAATGTGTTCGATAAATTGATGATGACGACAGACGGCTCGACACCGGTGTTCCATAAAGACGGCGTGATGGATTTGTGCATCCAAATCGCGCTTGACGCCGGGGTTCCAGCGATCGATGCCTATATGATGGCTTCTTATAACGTGGCACGCTATTACAACTTGACGAGCTTGCACGGTTTGATCGCGACCGGGCGCTATGCGAACTTGAACATCCTCGATTCGATCGATAACCCTGTGCCGAGCGGCGTGATTTCCAAAGGGGGCTGGCTCAAGCGCGACGGCCAAAAAGTGCGTTCGCTCGACGATGTGGATTGGTCGGTGCTGCCGGAATTGAATCTCGATTTCGAATTGACCGATGATGATTTCCAGTTTTCAATGCCATTTGGCGTAGACATGGTCAATGACGTCATCACCAAACCGTATTCCGTAAGTGTCGACACGAACGTCGAACGCTTGTCGAAAGAACATGGCGAAAGCTTCCTGATGCTGATCGACCGCAACGGCAAATGGCGGGTCAATACATTGATCAAAGGATTCGCGACAGAAGTCGACGGATTTGCTTCATCTTACACAAACACAGGAGATATCGTGTTGATCGGCAAAAGCCGTCAGGATATGTGGCAAGCGTTTGAACGAGTGAAGCGCCTCAAGGGCGGCATCGTCTTGATTGAAGATGGCGAGATAGTTTGCGAATTGCCGCTTCCTATCGGGGGCATCATGTCTGATTTGCCGATGGAGCCGTTGATGGAGCAGGAAACTGCGTTGAAGAGCGCATTGAAAGAGCGCGGCTATGAACATGGCGACGCTGTCTATACTTTATTGTTCTTGATGGCGACACATTTGCCGTATGTCCGCATTACCCAAAAAGGGATTTATGACGTCATGAACAAAACGATTCTATTTCCGGCATTCATGAGGGGCCAGGGATGAAAAAATGGCTGATCTTGCTTGCTTTGCTGATCGTTGCAGCTGTCTTGGTTGTTTGGCTGGTCGGAAGAGAACAAGCGGGAGAGCCGGAAATGCCCGCAACACCACAAGCGCCGGAGAAGCCTGAGGTGCCGGGGGAAGTGCTCACCACAGCCCCGTTCACGGGCATGCAGGGAAACGGACCGTATGACAGCCGGGCGGTGATGGCGGTCATCAATAATCATCCGGCCGCGCGTCCGCAAACGGGCCTGGTGGAAGCTGATATGGTATTCGAGTTAATTGCGGAATACAATATCACGCGGTTTTTGGCCTTGTATCAAAGCCAGTTTCCGGTGAACATCGGGCCCGTGCGCAGTGCGCGCGATTATTTTGTCGAACTGGCCGATGCATATGATGCGTTTTTTGTTGCCCATGGCTATAGCCCGGAAGCGAAACAATTGCTTGATTCGGGAGTGGTCGACCATATCAACGGCATGCAGTATGACGGGACTTTGTTCAAGCGTTCATTGGACCGTGTGGCGCCGCACAATTCCTATATCACTTATGAAAACGTCGAACTTGCGATGGAGATGACAGACGCTTCATCCAATTACAGCATGAAAGCACCTTATGCTTTCTCTGCACCGGGCAGTAATGATAAACTAGGGGAACAAGCTGCTTCTATAGAAGTAACTTATGGCGGAGATCCGCTTTTTGCGAGCAACTATGCTTACGATGCGGAGTCGCAGCTTTACGCCCGGTCATCGGGAGGAACCGCGACTGCAGATAAGGAAACTTCACAGCCGATTGAAATCGCCAATGTGCTGGTCATTGAAACAGCGCATGACACGATCGATGCCAAAGGCCGCCAGGAAATCGACTTGACTTCCGGTGGGCAGGCGTTATTGTTCCGTGAAGGAATAGTGCAGGAAATCACGTGGCGCGCAGAAAATGGCATGCTTGTGCCAGTCGACGAAAATGGGACAGCCGAATTGACGCAAGGAAAAACCTGGGTCCACATAATTCCAGACTCACCGGGAATTGGCCAGGCGGTTCAGTATAGCCCGTAGAAGCGGGATCAATCGAAGAGCAATGAAAGGACGTTGAATGTGCATGCAAGTTGATAAGATTAGAGGACCGCAGACCGATCAATTGATCGAAGCGGTGCTGGCATTGGAAAACAAAGAACAAGCCTATCGATTTTTTGATGATTTGTGCACGATCAGTGAAATCCAATCGTTATCGCAGCGCTTTGAAGTGGCGCATATGCTGCGCTTGAAAAAGACTTACGAAAAAATCAAGAACGAAACGGGAGCAAGCACAGCGACCATTTCCCGCGTGCGCCGCTGCTTGAATTACGGCAATGACGCATACGAGGAAATGCTTGATGTGCTGTATCCGGACGAAAAACAAATCGAACTTCCAAAAGATTGACCAGCGAACGGTGCTGGTCTTTTTTTATGCGCCAAATCCTTCATTTGTGGATGGATGGGAACGGAGTGTTGGCTGATCTTTTGTTATAATGGAAAGATGAAAACCAAAGTACAGTTAGGAGAATACCTGTGGACTTTCAAACATGGCGGCATGTCTTTAAATTAGACCCTGCAAAACAGATTTCAGATGGACATTTGGAACGAATTTGCGAATCCGGGACTGATGCCATCTTGATTGGCGGAAGTGATGATGTCACACTCGACAATGTCTTAGAATTGATGACCCGCGTGCGCCGCTATTCGGTGCCGGTGGCGCTTGAAGTGTCGACGGTCGAATCGGTGACGCCGGGCTTCGATTATTACTTCATCCCGACAGTGCTCAATAGCAGCGACCCGAAATGGATCAAAGGGCTTCACCACGAGGCGATCCGCGAATACGGAGAGATCATGGATTGGACAGAGATCGTGCCGGAAGGCTATTGCATTTTGAATCCGGAATGCAAAGCGGCAAGCTTGACCGGAGCAGATGCATCCTTGACCGAAGAGGATGTGCTCGGATATGCGCGCATGGCGGAGCATTTTTTCCGGCTCCCCATCTTTTATCTGGAATACAGCGGCATGTACGGTGATCCGGAACTTGTCCGAAAAACCGCATCAGTGCTGTCTGATACACGGCTGTTTTACGGCGGCGGCATCGATTCGGCGGAGCGCGCCAAGGAAATGGCTAAGCTGAGCGATACGGTCGTTGTTGGCAATATCTTATACGAAGATCTAAACAAAGCGCTTGCGACCGTCAAGGCAGTTGCGGAAACGGCTGAGCAATCGTTATAATAATAGGAACAAATGTTCGAGGTGGTGCACAATGGAATTAATCACAAAAAACCTGCTGCGGGGGATGAACCCCGAGCAGGAAGAAGCAGTCAAAACAACAGAAGGCCCGCTATTGATAATGGCCGGTGCGGGATCCGGGAAAACACGCGTGCTGACACATCGCATCGCGTACTTGGTGCTGGAAAAACAAGTCTACCCGTCCAATATCCTAGCAATTACGTTCACCAATAAAGCGGCGCGCGAAATGCGCAACCGAATCGATGGGCTGCTCGGCCACGGAACAGGCGACCGCATGTGGGTATCGACATTCCACTCGATGTGCGTGCGCATCCTGCGCCGCAATATCGACCGGCTCGGCTTTTCGAAAAGCTTCTCGATCTTGGATACGACTGACCAATTGACGGTCATCAAAAATGTCTTGAAGCAGCAAAATTTAGACCCCAAAAAATACGAACCGCGGACGATGCTGAATGCCATTTCATCGTCGAAAAACGAATGTATCGATGCGGAAACCTTTGCGGCAAACGCCAATCAATTCAACCCGTATGAAAAAACGGTCGCGGAAGTGTTCACAGGCTACCAGAAGCGTCTCCAGAAAAACCAGTCGCTCGATTTCGACGATTTGATCATGATGACATTGAGGCTCTTTGAAACGGTACCGGATGTGCTGGAATATTATCAGGATAAATTCCACTATATCCATGTCGATGAATACCAAGATACGAACAACGCCCAGTACCAACTGGTGCAATTAATGGCGAAGAAATTCAAGAATATTTGTGTTGTCGGCGATTCCGATCAGTCGATTTACCGTTGGCGCGGTGCGGATATCACCAATATTCTGTCATTCGAAAAGGATTATCCGGACGCCAAAGTAATCATGCTCGAACAGAATTACCGTTCGACCAAACGCATTTTGCAGGCAGCAAATGACGTCATCCAGAAAAACACGAGCCGCTACCCGAAAGAATTGCGCACCGACAACGACGAAGGACCGGCGATCACGCTCCATAAAGCGGGTGATGAGCGCCAGGAAGCCCAGTACATCGTCCAGACCATCCAAAACCTCATGCAGGAAGAAGGATACAAAACCTCTGACTTCGCCATTCTTTACCGGACCAATGCCCAATCGCGTATTTTAGAGGAAATGTTCGTCAAATCGAATATGAGCTATACAATCGTCGGCGGCACGAAGTTCTATGACCGCAAGGAAATCAAGGACTTGCTCGCGTATTTGCGCTTGATTGCCAATAACGAAGATGACCTGTCGCTCGCGCGCATCATCAATGAACCGAAGCGAGGGATCGGTGCGACGTCATTCGAGAAAATGGCGCGCTTTGCCATCGAGCAGGACCGCACCATCATGGATTCCTTGCAGGAAGCGGATTTCATGGGCTTGACGGCGAAAACCGCACAGACCGCGCTTGAATTCCGTGCGATGATCGCCGGATTCACCGAAATGCAGGAATTTCTGTCGGTGACGGAATTGGTGGAAGAAGTGCTGAAGAAATCCGGTTACCGCCAGATGCTTCAAAACGACAAGACGATCGAAGGCGAAAGCCGCCTGGAGAACTTGGATGAATTTCTGACCGTGACGCAAGCGTTCGAAAAACAAAGCGATGACAAGTCATTGGTAGCGTTCCTGACCGATTTGGCTTTGATTGCGGACATCGATTCACTGGACGAGGAAGAAGAACAAGGCGACGGCCCGATCATCCTCATGACGATGCACGCTGCGAAAGGTTTGGAATTCCCGGTCGTGTTTATCGCTGGTTTGGAGGAAAATGTCTTCCCGCACTCGCGTTCGAACAACGACGAGGAAGAATTGGAAGAAGAACGCCGGCTTGCTTATGTTGGCATCACGCGTGCCGAGAAACGGCTGTATTTGACGCATGCCTCGTCACGGACGATTTTCGGCAAGAGCAATTTCAATCTGCCATCGCGCTTCATCTCTGAAATTTCGGAAGATCTCATCGAGCAGACGTTTGCCAATCACCGTGCAGGCGCAGCGACGAGTTATAAACAGGCACCGAAACGTAAAGCGGTTATAAAGCCTTCCTACCAAGCATCCGGCGGCGATCGGCTGGGCTGGAAAACAGGCGACCGCGCGAAGCATAAAAAATGGGGCACAGGCACTGTCGTTAATGTCAAAGGCGACGGCGAACAAACAGAACTCGATATCGCCTTCCCAAGCCCGACAGGCATCAAGCGGCTGCTCGCAAAATTTGCGCCGATCGAAAAAGAATGATCTGGAGGAACCCGAATGGACCGCATCAAAGCTGAAGAACGTGTAACCGAATTGAATGAATTGCTCCGGAACTACGGGCATGCCTATTATGTGCTCGATAAGCCAAGCGTGCCGGATGCCGTGTACGATCAATTGCTCAACGAATTGATCGAGCTGGAGAACCTATATCCCGATTTGATTTTCCCGGACTCCCCAACGCAACGGGTCGGGGGGACACCCTTGTCGAATTTCGAGAAAGTCCGCCACGAGCGGCCGATGCTCAGTTTGTCGAACGTCTTTAACGAAGAAGATTTGCGTGATTTCGATAAACGTGTGCGCGGCGGTGCCGGGGACTCGGTCGAATATGTGTGCGAACTGAAAATTGACGGCCTGGCCGTTTCGCTTCATTACGAAAACGGCAAATTCGTGCGCGGTTTGACGCGCGGCGACGGCCGTGTCGGAGAAGACATTACGGTCAACCTCCGCACAGTCCGCTCGATTCCGCTTAAATTAAAAGAGCCGGTATCGATCGAAGTGCGCGGCGAAGTGTTCATGCCGAAAAAATCGTTCCATGCACTTAATGAAGACCGCGAGGAGCGGGGCGAAGAATTATTCGCCAATCCGCGCAATGCTGCAGCCGGTTCTTTGCGCCAATTGGATTCAAAAATTGCCGCTAAGCGCAATTTGGATGTCTTCATCTACGGCATTGGCGGAGACGGGGAAACTTACGGCTTGAACAACCATAACGAGTCCCTTCAATATTTGACGGATCTCGGCTTTAAAACGAACGGCGAGCGGAAAGTTTGTCGCTCGGTGGAAGAAGTGCTGGCATACATTGAGCAATGGACAGATGGGCGCAACCAGTTGAGCTATGAAATTGATGGCATCGTCATTAAAGTCAATCGCTTTTTGCACCAGCAAGACCTCGGGTTCACGGCAAAAAGCCCGAAATGGGCGACCGCCTATAAATTCCCGGCAGAAGAAGTGATGACGACCGTACGTGATATCGAGCTGAGCATAGGCCGGACCGGCGTCGTCACCCCGACAGCTATTCTTGAGCCTGTCGCTGTTGCCGGCACCACGGTGCAGCGTGCGTCTCTCCATAATGAAGACTTGATCCGGGAGCGCGATATCCGCATCAATGATAAAGTGATCATCCGAAAAGCGGGCGATATCATTCCGGAAGTCGTCAAGGCGCTGATTGAAATGCGCTCCGGCGACGAACTGCCGTTTGAAATGCCGACCGAATGCCCCGCATGCGCAAGCGAATTGGTCCGCATTGAAGGGGAAGTGGCGCTGCGCTGCGTCAACCCGAAATGCCCGGCGCAAATCGTCGAAGGCATGATACATTTCGTTTCGCGCAATGCCATGAATATTGACGGGCTCGGTGAGAAAGTGATCGAGCAATTATATCGCGAAGGGCTCATCCACGATATTTCGGATCTCTATGCTTTGACGAAAGAGCAATTGTTGGAACTCGAGCGCATGGGCGATAAATCCGCCACCAACTTGATCGAGGCGATAGCAGCTTCCAAGAGCAATTCGATGGAACGCTTGTTGTTCGGCCTTGGCATTCGCCACGTCGGTGAACGCGGGGCGCGCATCTTGTCGGAGCATTTCGGCTCGATGGATCAATTGATGCAGGCAAACTTGGAAGAATTGATTGCCATCCATGAAATCGGCGATAAGATGGCCGATGCAGTCGTCACCTATTTCGAAAAGGAAGAAGTTGCAGCACTTGTGGAACGTTTACGCGAGCGAGGCGTCAATTTATCCTACACGGGCACAATCGTCCGCGTAGAAGAAGGCGCCAATGCGTTTGCCGGCAAGAAAATCGTGCTGACCGGTAAGTTGGAAAACATGACCCGCCAGGAAGCCGGCGAACGGATCGAGGCACTCGGCGGCAAATTGACCGGCAGCGTCAGCAAGAAAACCGATTTGCTGATTGCCGGCGAAGAAGCCGGGTCCAAACTCGACAAAGCGCAGGATCTCGGCGTAGAAGTGTGGAACGAAGAACGCCTGCTTATGGAATTGAACGAATAAGGAGATTAGCATATGAAACGCATTTGGTGGATCCCGATCAGCATCTTGCTGCTTTCGGGATGTGTCCCTTCCGGAAATGACGAGGCGGAAGTGATCAACACAGAAGAAGAAGAGGCGGAAACGGCGATCATCCCGAGCATGCAGCTCGATGATCAATATTACCGGACGCTGTTGCCGTATAAGCAAAGCGCCACCCGCGGAAAAATCGTCAGCCGGCTGAATTCTCGCTACGATATCAAGGAAGCGGAGCACGGATTATTGCGCCTATCGCAGCAGCAGTTCTCACCGGATGATTATTATTTCCAGGAAGGCCAAAAAATCACCGATGAAGAAGCTTCGCTGTGGCTCCAACGCGAAAGCAAAGATAATCCGCAAGGGCTAAACCCGGAGGATGGCCGCAGCCAAGCGGAGACCGACGGCGGCGAACGCCCGCAACCGGAATTGCTGGCGCATATCCTTGAGCAAAATTACCTCGTCAAAACCGAGGAAGACAAAATTCGTCTTGGCGGGGTTTCCATCGGACTTGCCATGAATACGGTTTATTATAGTTCGACGGACGACATCCCCTACGAAGAATCGATTCCTCAAGATCAGATTGCTGAAGAAGGCAAACGGATGGCTGATGAAATCGTCAAGCGCTTAAGGGAGAAAGAAGGAATGGCGGATGTGCCGATCCTCGTCGCTTTATTCGCACAAAACAGCCGCAACGCGATGACACCCGGCACATACTTCTCTTACGGCGCTGCCCCGAAAGGCGAGACCGAAGTGGCGAACTGGAATGATGTCGACGAAGAGTATGTCGTATTCCCGACTTCTGGGACGGACGAGCAATACCGGGATATCGATACGGCGTTCCGCAACTTCAAGCAAGACGTCGAATTGTATTTCTCGAATTTCACGAGCGTCATCGGCAAAGGCTTCTATCAAAGCGGCCAATTGCAGGAGATGAAAATCGAAATCCCGATCCAGTTTTATGGCTCGGCTGAAGTGATCGGCTTTACGCAATACGTCACCGGCCTGATCTTGGATCATTTCCCAGACGACATCCAAATTGAAGTGAACGTCACGTCGACCAACGGCGCGGAAGCACTCATTTTACGGAAAGCCGGGGAAACGGAACCGGTTGTCCATATTTACGAGTAAGTCTGTAATTTAAAGGGGCAGCCAGCTGGCTGTCTCTATTCATTTTTTTAGAAAAATGGTATGATAGACCGTATGTTTATTGAATCCGGAGGTGTAGAAAATGGCGAAAATGACAAAAGAAGAAGTAATCGAAGTGGCCCACTTGGCGCGTTTGGCAATTACCGATGAGGAAGCTGTGCATTTTGCGGATCAATTGGAAGCGATCACCAATGCGATGGAATTGCTGAATGAATTGGATACGGAAAATGTAGAACCGACGACGCATGTATTGCCGCTGGTCAATGTGATGCGCGAAGACAAGTCGATCGAAGGCTTGCCGCGTGAATTGGTAATGAAAAACGTAAAAGAACATGAAGGCGGACAAGTGCGTGTGCCAACGATTCTGGACTGATTGTGAGGAGGGAAAAAGATGAAGTTAGCTGATAAAACTGCAAGCGAATTGCAGGAATTACTACATAGCAAAGAATTGACGATTGCGGAGTTGACGGAAGCGACATTCAAGCGCATCAAGGAATTAGACCCGAAAGTTGATGCCTTTTTGGCTTTGAATGAAGAGCAGGCGACAAAGCAAGCAGCTGAAATGGATCAAACGGATACAGGGGAACGTGGCCCGCTTTACGGCTTGCCGATCGGCGTAAAGGATAATATCGTCACGGAAGGACTCGAGACGACAGCATCGAGCTTGATCCTGAAAGGCTTCAACCCAATCTACAACGCAACGGTTGTGGATAAATTGCGCGAAGCCGGCATGGTCATCGTCGGTAAATTGAATATGGATGAATTCGCAATGGGTTCTTCCAATGAAAACTCTTACTATAAAAACACGAAAAACCCGTGGAACTTAGAAACTGTTCCAGGCGGTTCGTCGGGCGGTTCAGCTGCGGCTGTAGCAGCAGGTGAAGTTCCGTTCACACTCGGTTCCGATACAGGCGGATCCATCCGTCAGCCAGCTGCTTTTTGTGGTGTTGTCGGCATGAAGCCGACATACGGCCGTGTATCCCGTTTTGGGTTGATCGCTTATGCGTCATCGTTCGACCAAATCGGCCCGATCACGCGCACGGTTAAAGACAACGCCCTTCTTTTGAATGCCATTTCCGGGCACGATGAAAAAGACTCGACATCCGCAAATGTTGAAGTGCCTGACTTCACAGCAGCACTCACTGGCGACATCGAAGGCCTTCGCATCGGTGTGCCGAAAGAATATTTCGCAGAAGGCGTCAGCGAAGCATCGAAACAAGCTGTAAAAGATGCACTGAAAGTATTGGAAGAAAAAGGCGCAACATGGGAAGAGATTTCCTTGCCGCATTCCAAATACGCGCTTTCTACGTATTACATCTTGGCTTCATCTGAAGCATCTTCCAACTTGTCCCGTTTCGACGGCATCCGTTACGGCTACCGCACGGAAAAAGCCGGAAGCTTGCTTGAGTTCTACATGAACACACGCTCTGAAGGCTTCGGCGACGAAGTGAAGCGCCGCATCATGCTCGGAACGTACGCACTCAGCTCGGGCTATTACGACGCTTACTACAAAAAAGCGCAAAAAGTGCGTACTTTGATCAAGCAGGATTTCGATAAAGCGTTCGAAAACTTCGATGTCATCGTCGGGCCGACAACGCCGACACCGGCATTCAAGATCGGCGAAATCATCGATGATCCTTTGACAATGTATGCGAACGATATCTTGACGATTCCTGTCAACTTGGCAGGCGTTCCAGCCATTTCAGTCCCATGCGGCTTCGAAAACGGATTGCCGCTCGGATTGCAGATCATCGGCAATTATTTCGATGAAGAAACCGTCTACCGCGTCGCGGATGCTTTTGAGCAGGCGACCGAGTTCCATAAAGAAATACCGCAAACATGGGAGGGAGCAGCACAATGAATTTCGAAACGATCATCGGGCTTGAAGTCCACGTCGAACTGAAGACGGAATCCAAAATGTTCTCGCCTTCCCCAGCTCATTTCGGTGCTGAACCGAATACCAACACAAACGTGATCGACCTTGGCTACCCTGGAGTCTTGCCGGTCGTCAATAAAACGGCAGTCGATTGGGCGATGAAAGCGGCACTTGCGTTAAACTGTGAGATTACGCGCCACACCAAATTCGACCGTAAAAACTATTTTTATCCGGATAACCCGAAAGCCTACCAGATTTCCCAGTTTGATCAGCCGATCGGTGAACATGGCTGGCTTGAAATCGAAGTGAACGGCGAGAAAAAACGCATCGGCATCACGCGTCTCCATATGGAAGAAGACGCAGGAAAGCTGACGCATACCGGAAATGGCCATTCTCTTGTCGACTTTAACCGTCAAGGCACGCCATTGATCGAAATCGTCTCGGAACCGGATATCCGCACGCCGGAAGAAGCGTATGCGTATTTGGAAAAAATCAAATCGATTATCCAATACACAGGCGTTTCCGATGTGCGCATGGAAGAAGGCTCGCTTCGCTGCGACGCCAATATCTCCTTGCGCCCATACGGCCGCGATGAATTCGGCACGAAAACTGAGCTGAAGAACTTGAACTCGTTCAACTTCGTTAAAAAAGGCTTGGAGCACGAACAGATCCGCCAAGAGCAAGTATTGCTTGCAGGCGGCATCATCGAGCAGGAAACACGCCGCTACGATGAATCAACTGGCAAAACTTTGCTGATGCGCATCAAAGAAGGCTCGGATGATTACCGTTACTTCCCGGAACCGGACCTGGTTGATATCGTCATCGACGACGCATGGCTCGAGCGCGTGCGTGCAGAAATTCCGGAACTTCCGGATGCCCGTAAAGCCCGCTACGTATCAGAACTTGGCTTGTCGTCATATGACGCGATGGTGTTGACTTTGCAGAAACCAATTTCCGATTTCTTCGAAGCGACCGTTAAAGCCGGCGCTGATGCGAAACTGGCATCAAACTGGCTCATGGGCGAAGTGTCCGCTTACCTCAATGCTCAGAATAAAGAGCTTGAGGAGACGGAACTGACGCCGGAAGGACTTGCCGGCATGATCAAATTGATCGGCGAAGGCACGATTTCTTCGAAAATCGCCAAGAAAGTCTTCAAGGAATTGATCGAAAAAGGCGGCGACCCGAACAAGATCGTCAAAGCGCAAGGCTTGGTGCAGATCTCGGACGAAAACGTATTGCTTGAGTACGTCACCAATACTTTGGACGCCAACCCCCAATCGATCGAAGATTACAAGAACGGGAAAGACCGTGCAATCGGTTTCCTCGTCGGGCAAATCATGAAAGCGACAAAAGGGCAGGCTAACCCGTCGCTCTTGAACAAAATCCTCCTCGAGGAAATCGCGAAACGTTAATCAGAAAAAGGATGGCTCACTCAGCCATCCTTTTTTTTGTGGTTTATTTTAGTGAATGCGATCCAAAAGTTAAATCTGGTAGTCGAAATGTTCTTTCCTTGAGATTCCGCTGCAAGGGGCACGCTTGAGGTCTGCAGGATGCAGGTCATGCAGCTGATGCGACAGGAAGTCGCGTTTTCAGCTGCCCGGGTACAGGGCGGGTGTTGAGCCAAGGTGGCTAATGTCACTGCGTTCGAACATCAGATAAAAAGCGTTGCTCCCACATCTGCTACGCAGATGCGTCGCAAATGAATGGACTCGGCTCCTCCTCGCCATCCATTCGCCCCTTTCCGCTCCATCTCTAGGTATAGAATAGAAATTCAAATGTTTTCTGCATTGAAATTATGTGAACAGTTTTGATTTGTTCGATAAATGCGCGGAAAAGATGAATCATCCTTAATATTAATATTGAGTCTAGCTAGGCGTCTTCACCAGCGGACGAATATAATAAAAAAAGACGCGTCCTCGCATGCAACATCCAATGAAATCCAAAAGCCGAACCACGCACACGGGCGAGCCGAAGCAATGAGACGAGCGTCTTTCTCGGCTCATTGCGAAAGGCCAGCCCAAAGCGGGAGGCGATTGCTTCATGATGAAATAATCAATGGATATTTCATCTTACTATCAATTCCAGCCAAGCGACGATACCAGCGGACGAAGACAATCAAAAGTGACGCTTCTTGGCACATAACACCCAATGAAATCTAAAAGCCGAACCGCGCACACGGGCGAGTCCAAAGCGGGAGGCAGCTATCTCGTGATAAAATGTATAATGAATTATCCATCTCGCGCTCACGTCTAACTTACTGCTCCGCATTCTGCATTATAAAACAGAAACCGACTGCGAAATGTAGAGTTAATTGGAACAATTCACAGCTTTTTGCTTAAAAGTTTGCCGCAAAGGGAAAAGAACAGGTAAACTGTTTTGTAAGGAGACGTGATAGAATGATGACGGAACTGGAATATTTTGAGCATGCCATCTCACTGGAGAAATATATGGCGCAGATGGAATCCAATCAGGAAAAAACCTACACGATCTATGAGAAATTCGAGTTGCCGGACGATCCGGAATTTATCGATATGCTGAAACAGCAGCAATTGAACATCTTGGCGATTACCGAAGATTGGTGTGGTGATGCGATGATGGTCAACCCGATTCTCCGGAAATTGGCGGAAGCGGCGGATCTCGAAGTCCGCTGTGTTTACCGCGACGACAATCCGGAACTCATGGACCGTTATTTAACGAATGGCGGCAAGTCGATCCCGAAATACATTTTTCTGTCCGAAAGCGGAGAAGTGAAAGGGTCGTGGGGGCCACGGTCACCAAAAGTCCAGCAGATGGTCGATGAAAAGAAAGCAAGACTGCCGGAAAAAGAAGATCCTCAATACGAGCTGCACTGGAAAACGGTAATCGGGGAGATTTCGGATCGTTTCACATCCGACCCGGAGCTTTGGCAAGAGACGTATGAAGACATTCGCAAGAGCTTGCAAAAAAGCTTGGCTTAACACTATACAGACAGCCGGCTGCAGAATGCCCGTCCGCGGGAACTTTCTGCAGCCCTGTCATGTCCTGTTTCTATAGAATGGTCCAGAAAGGCTGAATCCGATGAAACGAGCACGCATAATTTATAACCCGACATCCGGCAGGGAACTGTTCCGCCGCCACCTCCCGGAAGTATTGGAAAAAATGGAAATTGCAGGATACGAAACGTCCTGCCATGCGACCACCTGTGAAGGGGACGCAGTAAAAGCGGCGGAATATGCGGTCGAGCGCAAATTTGATTTGGTGGTGGCAGTCGGTGGGGACGGGACACTCAATGAAGTCGTTTCCGGAATCGCCAAATACCCGGTACGCCCGAAAGTGGGCTTGATTCCGATGGGCACGACCAATGATTTTGCACGGGCTGTGCGCATTCCACGCGATATTAACCGCGCTGTCGATATCATCATCAAAGGCGAGTCGATCCCTGTCGATATCGGGGTTATGAACGATGACCGCTATTTCGTCAATATTGCAGGAGGCGGGCGCTTGACGGAATTGACGTATGAAGTTCCGAGCAAGCTCAAGACGGTGCTTGGCCAATTGGCGTATTATTTGAAAGGCATCGAGATGATTCCCTCGATTCGCTCATCTCGTGTCCGCATTGAATACGATGGTCAAGTGTTCGACGACAAAGCGATGATGTTTTTGATCGGCTTGACCAATTCCGTCGGCGGCTTTGAAAAACTGGCGCCGGATGCCAGCATCAACGACGGCAAATTCACCTTGCTCATCCTGAAGGAATTGAACATGGCGGAATTTATCCGTGTGGCATCACTTGCGCTTCGCGGGGAGCATTTATCCGACCCGCATGTGTTGTATGTGAAAGCGAGCAAGATTTCCGTGACGTCCAATGAACGCGTCTTGCTGAACCTCGACGGCGAGTTCGGCGGTATTTTGCCGGCTACCTTCGAAAACCTGGAGCGTCATATTGAAATGTTCGTGCCGCTGGAGTATATCAAAGAAAAAGACCGCAAATAAAAAAGCGATCCGCTCAATCCGAATGGGGATGAGTGGATCGCTTTTTTGAATAGATCAGTATTCCAGCAATTCGATTGCTTCGTCCTGGTCCGCCGCAAGCTTCGGCAAGCCTTCAATCGGCTCCCAGCGATACTGAACGATAAGGCCATTGTCGCGCCCTTCGCTTTTGATGGTATGTTCGAACTCGTCGATTTTTTCGCCAGTGTATTCAAAATGGAAGATGTTGCGCTCGTACGCTTTGTCTTTATGCGCCGGGTAGTAATTGTATTTGTGGATTTTCCCGACGAATTCCAGCACATCGCGCGGCAAGCCGGTTTCTTCTTTCACTTCGCGGTATAGGGCATCGATCAATAATTCGCCTTCCCCAATCGTTCCGCCTGGCACTTGTAAGCCGACTTCGGGTTCGCCTTTGTACTCAAATAAGAGCAATTCTCGGTTGTGTTCTTCGCCTCTGGTAATATAGGCAAATACCTTTCTGCTTGTTTCCATATGAATCATCCTTTTCTTTTGTTCATTATAGAATACTAAAAATTCAGCAAAATTTCAATGGGGATGTTTTCATTTTGTCACAGCTTATTCAAACATCGGGCGGAATCGGATGCCTCACAGAAGTCTATGGGAGGGCCTTTAAGGTACAATAAAACATATAACGGGCTGTGCTTTGGCCCATGTAAAGGGGACGAGAATTTTGGGATTTGAAGATGTGGCTTTACAAAGCCGGATACTGACCTTGATGACCCTATCATTCCACATCATCTACGCGACGATCGGTGTGGGGGTCCCACTCATGATCATGATTGCCCAATGGGTCGGGATCAGAAAAAATGACGAGCATTATATTCTCCTGGCACGCCGCTGGGCGAGAGGGTTCGTCATCACGGTAGCGGTCGGTGTCGTGACCGGTACCGCAATCGGGCTGCAATTATCCTTGTTGTGGCCAAACTTTATGCAGATGGCAGGGAATGTCATTGCGCTTCCGCTGTTTATGGAAGTTTTCGCCTTTTTCTTTGAAGCGATTTTCCTCGGAATTTATTTATATACGTGGGACCGTTTTGAAGACCAGCGCAAACATTTCCTATTGCTGGTTCCGGTCGCACTCGGAGCAGCTGCTTCCTCTGTATTTATCACCATCGTCAATTCGTTTATGAATGCGCCGCAAGGTTTTGATGTGTTGAACGGCGAGTTGGTCAATGTGAGCCCATTGCTCGCGATGTTCAGCCCGGCCGTGCCGACGAAAGTCGCACACGTCCTGTCGACAGCGTTCATGACGAGCGCCTTCGTGTTGGCATCGATCGCTGCCTTCCGTTTGCTGCGCGGATCGAATCATATTTACCATAAGAAAGCATTGTTCCTGACCATGAAGCTCGCGCTAGTCTTTTCGGTTGCCACCGCTATCATCGGCGACTTTTCAGGGAAATACTTGGCCGAATACCAGCCAGAGAAACTGGCGGCTGCCGAATGGCATTTTGAAACGGGATCGGAAGCTGAACTGGTGTTGTTCGGTGTGTTGGACGGCGAAGAGCCGAAATACGCAATCCGCATTCCATACGCGCTCAGCATTTTGGCGCACGGTGTACCAAGCGGTGAAGTCATCGGCTTGAATGATTTCCGGGAAGATGAAATTCCGCCGCTGTGGATCCATTACCTCTTCGATACGATGGTCACCCTCGGCATGTGGCTCGCGTTCTTCTCCTTCGTTTACGTCGTCGGAGCGTGGCGCGGCTGGTCCATTGTCACAAGGAAATGGTTCCGCTGGCTGACTGTACTGAGCGGGCCACTCGCGATGCTCGCGATACAGGCCGGCTGGTGGTTCACGGAAGTCGGCAGGCAGCCGTGGATCTTGCGCGGCTATATGAAGACCAGTGAAGGGGCAACGACAAGCGGGCAAGTCGATTTGATGATCGTCATGTTCGCCGGTCTCTATGTCATTCTCGGAATCGGCACAGTTGTCGTCTTGTCACGCATGTACAAACGCAACCCGGTCGAGAAGGAATTGGCACAGCGTGAATCCGTAAAAGGCGGTGAAGAATAATGACACTCGAAATTATCGGGATTTCCGTTCTTTGGCTGTTTTTATTCCTCTACGTCATCGTGGCGTCGATTGATTTCGGCGCTGGATTCTTTAACGCCTACAGTGCTTTTTCCGACAAGCAGCATATTTTGACAGGCATCATCCAGCGTTATCTGTCGCCGGTATGGGAAGTCACGAACGTCTTTTTCGTGTTCTTCTTCGTCGGCATCATCGGGTTTTTCCCGCAGACGGCGTTCTATTACGGCACGACGCTTCTTGTGCCGGCAAGCATTGCGCTTATCTTGCTGGCAGTGCGTGGTTCCTATTACGCGTTCGCCACATACGGTGCGAAGATCAACCACCGCGGTTATATCTATATGTACGGCTTATCCGGCCTAATGCTTCCGGCGGCACTGTCGCCGGTGCTGGCCATTTCAGAAGGCGGCTTTATGCGCCTGGAGGGCGGGCAGCCGTCGCTTGATTACTGGGCGCTGTTTACAAGCCCCTTGATGTGGAGCATCGTCGTCTTGAGCATTGCCGCAGTATTGTATATTTCTGCCGTGTTCTTGACTTGGTATGCGTGGAAAGCTGGAGACGAGAAAGCGACTCAGCTCGTCCGCAAATACGCATTGGTTTGGGCAGGCCCGACAATTGTCACGGCGACCGGCATCATTTTCGAGCTTCGCGGGCACAACCCGGAACATTATGCGAGCTTGCTCGATTTGTGGTGGATGTTCGCGCTGTCGTTCCTGTTGTTCCTCGGTACCGTGTTCTTGATCTGGAAGAAACGCAATTACGGCTTGGCGTTCATCTTGCTCGTCGGCCAATTCTTTACCGCGTTTTTTGCCTACGGGGCGTCTCATTACCCTTATCTGTTGTATCCGCACCTGACGATTTACGATAGCTTCACGAATGAATCGATGGCGATCGCCTTGATCATCGCCTTTATCGCAGGGCTCGGGCTATTGCTGCCATCGCTTTATCTCTTATTCCGCCTGTTCCTATTCGACAAAGATTACGTCAAAGGGAAATCGGATTATCATGCCTAAGGAGGCTGTGAAAGATGAATGATTTCTTCATTTTCTATGCGCCGTTTCTGGTGATCATCCTGGCGATTGCCGTCGGGTTCTGGATATCACTGAAAGATGGCCCGGTAACGAAAGACAAAAAATAAAACTGTGGCGGGAATTTCCCGCCGCAGTTTTTTACTGCTTAAAAAGTAGATATGTTACAATAAGTCAATGTGAAATGGAGTGAACGTAATGAAACCAGTAACGAAAAATGACCGCTTGTCCGTCTACGTCGAAGACTTGACGCATGATGGTGCCGGCGTTGCCAAAGTGGACGGCTATCCGCTGTTCATCAAAGATGCATTGCCCGGTGAGACCGTAACGGTGCATGTATTGAAAACATTGAAATCCTACGGGTTTGCGAAACTCATCTCGATCGAAGAGAAATCCGCAGACCGCATCGATGCGCCGTGCCCGGTGTTTGAGATTTGCGGCGGCTGCCAATTGCAACACCTGTCCTACGAAGGGCAATTGAAATACAAAGAGAAAGTCGTGCGCGATGCGATGGCGCGACTCGGCAAATTGCCGGACGTGCCGGTCCATCCGGTCAAAGGCATGGACAATCCGTGGCGCTACCGCAACAAATCGCAAATCCCGTTTGGCCTTGATGACGGCCGAGTGGTGGCTGGTTTTTACCAGCCGCGCTCGCACCGTATTGCGGATACCGATATCTGCTTGATCCAGACGCCGGAAGCGGATATTTTGATGGCGTCGCTCAAGCGCAATTTGGTAGATATGGGCATCGAGCCGTATGAAGAGAAGACACACCGCGGCATGCTGCGCCACGTCGTCCTGCGCAAAGGGCGCGTAACGGGCGAATTGATGGTCGTGTTGGTGACGAAGAAGCAGAAATTCCCTCAAGCAGAGCGCGCCGTGGAAGCGATCCGTGCGGCTTTGCCGGACGTGACGTCGATCATGCAGAACGTTAACCCAGAAAAGACCAATGTCATTTTCGGGAATGAAACGATCAATCTATGGGGCAAGGACATCATCGAAGACCGGATCGGCGATGTGCGCTTCGAGATCTCTGCGCGTTCGTTCTATCAGGTCAACCCGGAACAGACGGAAGTGCTGTACGGGCAGGCGCTAGATTACGCGGGGCTGACAGGAACGGAAACGGTGATCGATGCGTATTGCGGCATCGGCACGATTTCGCTATTCCTTGCACAGCGCGCGAAATTCGTCATGGGTGTCGAGATCGTCCCGCAGGCGATTGAAGATGCCAAACGCAATGCCGATTTGAATGGTTTTACGAATACCTTATTTGAAGCAGGACCCGCCGAAGAAGTCATTCCGCGCTGGTATAAAGATGGCAAAGAAGCCGATGTGCTTGTCGTCGACCCGCCGCGCAAAGGCTGCGATGAAGCACTCCTTCAAACGATGCTCGAACAACAGCCAGAGCGCATCGTTTACGTTTCCTGCAACCCGGCGACGCTGGCACGCGACCTGCGAATTTTGGAAGACGGCGGCTACCGGACGCAGGAAGTCCAGCCGGTCGATATGTTCCCGCAGACGACGCACGTTGAATGTGTCGCGTGGCTGACGAGAAGCTAATTCTTTATTAGTTAATGGAATTAAATGTAAAACCCCACCCCTGATGACTGTTCTTTGAACAGCATTGGGGGTTTTTTTATGCAATAGGGGATCAAAATGAAAATTTGTACTTTAGCAGGAAGGAATATTCTGCGGGGCAGGGAAGTAATCAATCATCATTGATGGAGTGCGGCCATGGGATTGCGGATGTTTCAACGAAGGAGGGAACGGTATGAAAATCGGTATTATCGTGCATTCCCAGACCGGGCATACCTTGCTTGTCGGGGAACGGCTTCGTGAAAAATTACAAAGTGATGGGCATGAAGTTCGTTTAATGAGGATGCAAAATCTAGAGAAAGAAGAAGCGAAAAACCCTACAGATGTACAATTGGATTCATTGCCGGAAACCAAAGGATATGATGCTTTGATTTTTGGCGCATGGGTACAGGGCTTTACGCTATGTCCTGGGTTTATAAAGTATGCGGAACAACTTCCGGATCTCGGCCAAGCGTCGGTATCTTGTTTTTTGACGCAGCAATTCCGCTATAAATGGATGGGCGGCAATAGGGCCATGTCCAAAATGACGACATCGCTTGAAACAAAAGGGGCAGTGGTCAAATCGACCGCCATCATCAATTGGTCCCATAAGAAAAGAGAACAGCAAATCGAGGAATTGGCGGAACGCTTCACTAGACAATACAAAGCGTAGGCACTGGTAAGAGAGCAGGGCAAGTAGCAAGAAAGGGAGTCGGAAATCATGTCAGACATCCACTTTAAACGGCTGGCGGATGATGCACAGTCGCTGGAGCGGTTCAGGGAATTGAATGCTTTGTTTGCGGATGCATTTGAAGAGGACGAAACGTATCTTGGAAACCCACCGTCCGATGGCTATCTCCAATCTTTATTGGCAAAAGAGCATGTCCTCGTTTGTGTGGCATTGTCCGGCGGCGAACTTGCAGGCGGGCTTGTCGCATACGTCTTGGATAAATTCGAGCAGCAGCGGAAAGAAGTATACATCTATGATTTGGCAGTGGCCAGCAAATACCGCAGAAGAAAAGTCGCGACCAGGCTGATCCGGTTTGTCCAGGCGGAAGCGCAAGAGTTGGGCGCATGGGTCGTTTTCGTGCAGGCGGATCCTGTGGACACGGCTGCTGTGAAACTATACAGTTCGCTCGGAACAAGAGAAGATGTATTTCATTTTGATTTCACCTTAGCGGAACGAAAATGACCATCACGTTCCGTATCGGGCGTTAGGTGTTGAGGCAGGACAATGGACATTGTATGTGGAAGTAGAGACCAAGAGTTTTCAGGAGGAGGATGAGCAATGTACGAACAAAAAACGAAAGAACACGAAGGCAGCGTCATTGAGTTCATCGAGTCGGTCGAAAAGCCGTCAAAAAAAGAAGATGCCTACCGGCTGTTGGAGATTTTCGAACAAGCGACCGGCCATCCGGCGAAAATGTGGGGAGATAGCATCATCGGTTTCGGGTCTTACCATTATCGCTACGCGACAGGCCATGAAGGCGACGCGCCTCTAGCCGGGTTTTCCCCGCGCAAAGCGAAAATCAGCTTATACCTGACAGGCTGTGCAGAAAAAGAGCCAGATGCGCTTGAGCGCCTGGGGAAATGCACGTCGGGCAAATCCTGCATCTACATCAATAAACTCAGCGATATCGATTCGGAAGTGCTGAAAGAATTGATCCAAAATGCAGCAGCGTATTTGCAGGAGCGCTATCCTGACAAAGGCTAAGCTGAAATTTGTCGAAACGAGGGCGGACCAAAAAATTATCGGCAGTTTTTCTTTTGGCAGGTTTTAGGCTGTGATCGTTTCGGGTATAGAAATAGTGATACTATCTGCAAGGAGAGAAGAAGCACGATGGAACACATACCCGAGTCAAAATTCGAAGACAAACGGTCGATGGTCATTGATGAGCTCGTTTCGAAGAATGTCTTCAAGATCAACGGCAGGCAGCTTTACGAACTGTCCTTATATGAACTGTTAAAGGAATATACCGATAAAAGCCTAAGCTCATGAGCTCAGGCTTTTTTAGATATCCATGGCCCTGGAAAAGGGTTTATTTTGCATCATGTGGGAGGAACAGTCATGCATCATCAAAAACTGGAAGACTACCGCAAAAACAAGCTCGACGAAATGACGATTGCCCAGTTGCAAAAAGAAATGGAAACGGGCAAGCTGACGTCGGAAGAACTTGTGCTCATGTATAAAGAAAACATTTCACTGCGTGACAAGAATACAAGAGCCGTGCTTGAGATCAACCCCGACGCCTTGCTTATTGCCCAAGCGCTAGATTTCGAACGGAAGCATAGAGGGCCGCGCTCGAAACTGCACGGCATCCCTCTGCTCGTCAAAGACAATATGGACAGTGGCGATAAAATGCATACAAGTGCCGGTTCACTCGCCATGGCAGACCATTACGCGCTGCGCGATGCGAAAGTGGTGGAAAAACTGCGTGCGGCGGGTGCGATCATCCTCGGAAAAACCAATATGACCGAGTGGGCGAATTTCATGAGTGATAAAATGACCAACGGCTATAGTTCGCGCGGCGGCCAAGTGAAAAACCCATACGGCACATTCGATGTCGGCGGGTCGAGTTCAGGATCGGCGGCCGGAGTGGCTTCGAATCTGGCTACGGCTGCGGTCGGGACGGAAACTTCCGGTTCGATCATCAATCCGGCAGCGCAGAACAGCCTCGTCGGCATTAAGCCGACGATCGGCCTCATCAGCCGCGCAGGGATCATTCCTTTATCGCATACGCAAGACACTGCCGGGCCGCTTGCGCGCACAGTGGAAGATGCGGTTACGGTGTTTGCGGCTTTGGTCGGGACGGACCCGGATGACGAAATCACGCTGTTTGCTGAGCAGTTCAAGGGCTATGATTGGCAGCAGCATTTAAAACAAGACGGGTTATCTGGGGCTGTATTCGGTGTGGACCGCCAATTGTTCACGGATATTACGGAACAGCAATCTGCTGCATTCGAACAGGCCGTGGAGCAGCTGCGGGCACGCGGAGCCACAATCAAAGAAATCGATCTTGGCGCCGATCAGGAAGATCTCGGCTTTGCGGTGTTGCTCCACGAATTTAAATCAGACTTAAACGCCTATTTGGCGCGCTCGAATCCTAACCATCGGATCCGTTCAATGAGTGACATCATTTCATATAATGAAGCGCATGCGGAGCGGATGTTGAAATTCGGCCAGAATTTATTGGAGCAAGCCAATGGCATGAGCGGAAACTTGACGGAGAGGGAATACGTCGAGGCGCTTGAACGCAACCGTTTCCTGGCGGCTGAACAGGGCATGAATAAGCGCCTTGGGCAAGCCGGAGCAGATGCGCTTGTTCTGCCGCAGGATTTTGGCTGCAATATCGGTGCCGCTGCCGGGTTCCCTTCAATCACCGTGCCAGCAGGCTTGACGGAATCAGGCGAACCGTTCGGCATCACGTTTGCCGGGCAGGCATTTGATGAACCGAAGCTGATTGAATATGCTTATGCGTTTGAGCAAGCAGCAGCGGGGCGGAGGCGTCCCTCATAAAAAAATCCCCTTCCTTGGAATTTCATCCGAGGAAGGGGATTTTTCATTTGATCTGGCGCCATACATGTTCCAAGAAAATCTGCAGTTCGGCATCGTCCGTGCTTTGGCCTAAAGTAGTCAGCACGCTATTGACGATCGCTTTACGCGGATTTGGAGCTATAAGTTCATCGGCAAGAAATGCGATCATTTGCTGCAAGTCCGGATTTTTTTCAGCAGCGGCAAGCGCCTGCAATTGCTTTGAGCTGTCGGCTAAAGTTGGCGACTGACCGTTTTGCTCTAGCAGATGCTCGGATAAAAATCGCTTGCCGTCTTTTAATTGAGCCTGTACTGCTTGTTTCATGCGATGAACGATATAGACGGTCAGTTCATCAAGCGGCAGCTGCTGGCCGGTGCCGAGCCGCCAAACATGCATCAATTGCTGGAGCGCTCCGTTGGCCATCGCGGCATTTTCCAGTGCATAAGGACGCGCCTCTTCACCGAACATATCCACAATGCGGCTGCTCAGCCACTTGAGCTCCGCAATGTACTGGCTTTTCCCGAAAGCTTTCAATTCCTCGTCTTGTGAATAGAAGATGCTTTCGTAAAGGGAGAATAGGTTCTTCTCATGATTCATGCGGATGCGAATCGCTAATTGTCTCGCAAACAGGTCGGTGTCGGATGGAGATTCCCCGAAAGCGGCGGCGATGCGTTGTGCGCGGATATCTTCACTGATCGATTCCATCAAAGCGATCAGGCATTCCGATTTCGACGTGAAGTAATTATAAAAAGTTCCTTTGGAGATGCCGGCTTCATCCAGAATGTCCTGAATAGATGAAGCGTTATAGCCCTTCTGGATGAATAAGCGATGGGCGGCATGGACAATTTGCTGTTTTTTAGGATTCATAATATCCCCTTTTTGGACTGATAGTATAAAAAAAGCATACCGTCAAAAGCTGATGAAATCAATGTTTCGAACTTATAGACTGTTCTCAAGACGTCTTTCTTGTAAAAAATATACCGCGAGTATAAAATGTGTCAATAGAGTATAATCAGCCGAATTAAATCGGCGAGACGGAGGAAAGAAAGATGAAAGAAACAACGAAACCACCTTATGCAATCATCGCCATTTTGTTCACCGGAGCATTTGTGGCGATTTTCAACCAAACCCTTTTGAATATTGCACTCCCGGAAATCATGATCGACTTGAACGTAGACGCTGCGACAGCCCAATGGCTCGTCACAGGTTATATGCTCGTCAACGGTATCCTGATTCCGGCGAGCGCTTATTTGATCCAGCGTTATTCCAACCGGGCCATCTTTATTGTCGCGATGTCCTTGTTCTCACTCGGGACTTTGCTTGCCGCACTCGCCCCGACATTTGCTATCTTGTTGATCGGCCGTATGGTCCAGGCGTCAGGCGCTGCACTCATGATGCCTTTATTGATGAATGTCATGCTCGCCGCGTTTCCTGTCGAAAAAAGAGGGCAGGCGATGGGCGTCTTCGGGATGGTCATGGTCGTGGCGCCGGCGATCGGCCCGACGCTCTCAGGCTTTATCGTCCAAACCTACTCATGGAGAATCCTGTTCTTTATCGTATTGCCGGTCGCTTTGATTCCATTATTGCTCGGGATTTTCAAATTGAAAAACCTGACCTTTCAAAACCGTGAGCTGTCGCTTGATCCGTTGTCTCTCGTGCTATCGAGCCTTGGGTTCGGCGGCTTGCTTTACGGATTCAGTTCAGCTGGATCGCTCGGCTGGGAAAATCCGGCTGTTTATTTAACGATAGCGGTCGGCCTGTTGTCCTTAACAGCCTTTGCGTTCCGACAAATGAAGTTAAAAGAGCCGCTATTGGAACTGCGCGTCTATAAGCATCCGATGTTTGCATTGTCTTCGGTCATTTCAGTCACTTTGTCGATGGCAATGTTTTCGGCCATGATCCTCATGCCGATCTATATCCAGACCATTAAAGGCATCTCCCCGATTCAATCCGGTTTGATGATGCTGCCGGGAGCGCTCGTCATGGGAGTTATGTCTCCAATTACAGGCCGCATTTTTGACCGATACGGAGCTAAAGTGCTGGCATTGCCTGGCCTGGCACTGGTTGTCATCACTACCTATTTGTTCAGTAATTTAACACTGGATACGGGTTACTATGAAATTATGGCCATCTATACATTGCGCATGTTCGGCATTTCGATGGTCATGATGCCGGTCATGACGAACGGGCTCAACCAATTGCCGATGAAATTTTATCCGCACGGAACGGCCATCAACAATACTTTGCAACAGGTTTCCGGCGCAATTGGTTCAGCGTTTCTTGTCACTTTGATGAATACGCGCACCGAATCGACGGCACAAGAACTGGTTGCTTCGGGGACAAGCGCCCAGGAAGCGACCATTCCTGCCATGCTCGAAGGCATTAACTTCTCCTTTACGGTGTCGACTTACATCGCACTCGCTGCGTTTCTGTTGGCGTTATTCATTAAAAAGCCCGACCAGAGAGCGACAGAAAGACAAAAAGAACGCGTTTATAAACAACGCTATGCAGAATGACAAGAGGCGGCTCCTTCTAAAAAAGGAACCGCCTTTTCATTTGCCGAAAAAGGCGGCAAAGAGCCGGATATGGTACACTTAAGGCATCGAAAAGAAGGTGGAATGACACATGAATTTTATAAAAGAACTAAGTCCTGTCTGGCAGGATAAATGGAAACAAACCGGCTTTACCGAAGCGATGCCGATCCAGGAACAGATGATTCCGGAAATGCTCTCAGGAAACGACATCGTAGCGGAATCTCCGACCGGTTCGGGGAAAACACTGGCTTACCTGTTGCCGATCTTGGAACGCGTCGATCCGAAAAAACCGAATACACAAGCGATGATCATCGCGCCTTCACAAGAGCTCGCGATGCAAATCGTCAACGTCTTGCGTGAATGGACAACGGGGACGGATGTCACAGTCACGCCGTTGATCGGCGGCGCGAATATCCAGCGCCAATTGGACAAGTTGAAGAAAAAACCGACGATCGTCGTCGGCACCCCGGGACGCTTGAATGAATTGGTCAAGACCAAGAAACTCAAGATGCACGAGGTGCGCATCATGGTTCTTGATGAAGGCGACCAATTGATGGCCCGGGAACACCGCGGCATCATGAAGGACCTCATTGAAAGAACGCAGCAGGATCGCCAGCTTGTGTTGGTATCGGCGACCATTACAGAGGAAATCGAATTGGTCGCAGAGCGCCTGATGAAGCAGCCGACAAGATTGCAAGTATCGGCTGAACAGTTGCCGAAACAAGGAAAAGTGACGCATTCGTTCATTAAAGTCGATGAACGCGACAAGACCGACTTGCTTCGCAGCCTATCGCATATGACAGGCGTAAAAGCACTTGCATTCGTCAATAATCTCGACCAAGTGTTGATGAAGGAAAGTAAGTTGAAATTCCGCGACGCCAAAATCGCGACTTTGCATTCCGAAATGAAAAAAGAAGAACGCAAGAAAGCATTGGACGATTTCCGCAAAGGCGACACGGCGGTATTGATTGCAACCGAGGTGGCAGCGCGCGGGCTTGATATCGATCAATTGACGCATGTTATCCATGTCGATGCGCCGATGACAGTCGAGCAATATTTGCACCGTTCCGGCAGAACCGGTCGCGCAGGGGCTGATGGGGAAGTGTTGACGCTTCTGGCTTATGCCGATGAAAAGCATTATAAGAAGTTGACGAAAGAATTGCCGAATAAGCCGGTGCAGAAAATTATGCATGGCGGCGAATTGATGGAAGGCAATAGCAAAACCATGACAGCAAAGGGGAAAAAATGATGAGCTTTCAGGACAAGTTAGCGCAATATGCGGAATTGACTGTCCGTGTCGGCGTCAACATCCAGCCGGGGCAGGAGCTATTGATTGCGACGACGACGGATACCGTGGAATTCACGCGTTTGGTCGTTGAAAAAGCCTACGAAGCCGGGGCTAAGCAAGTCCATGTCGCGTTTTCGGACCCGTCAGTTATACGGACGCATTACGAATTGGCACCGGACGCCGCGTTTCATGAATTTCCGGATTGGGTCGTCAAACAGCGCGACGCTATCATCGACCATAAAGGCGCATTCTTGTGGATCGATGCGGAAGACCCGGATTTGCTTACAGGTATTCCGGCAAAACGCCTAAGCGATGCTCAAAAATCCGCTGGAAAGGCATTGGAACGCTATCGCCAGGCTGTCGGATCCGATAAGATCGCTTGGTCGATCGTTGCGATCCCCTCTGAAAAATGGGCGCAAAAAGTGTTCCCGGACGAACAGGATCGAATGGCCGCTCTGTGGCAAGCGATTTTCCAGACCGTGCGCATCGGAGACGGTGACGCAGTCGCATTGTGGCAGGAGCATATCGCCAACTTGGAACGGCGGGCGGCCGCATTGAACGAACGGCGCTACCGGAAATTGCATTACCGTGCGCCAGGAACCGATTTGACGATCGGTTTGCCAGATGGCCATATTTGGATGAGCGGCGCTTCCCGCACGCCGGACCAAGTGCCGTTCATCGCCAATATGCCGACTGAAGAAGTATATACCGTGCCGGCCAAACTGGAAGTCGAAGGCACCGTGCGCAATACGAAGCCGCTCGTTTACCAAGGCAATATCATCGATGGCTTCACGTTGCGCTTCGAAAACGGCCGTATCACACAAGCGCGAGCGGAAATCGGCCAGGAACTATTGGATGAATTGCTTTTAGCCGACGAAGGCGCAGCATATCTTGGGGAAGTAGCACTTGTGCCGGTTGAATCGCCGATTTCGGCTTCCGGCATTTTGTTCTACAATACCCTATTCGATGAAAATGCATCGAATCATTTGGCAATCGGCGATTCCTACCCGACTTGCCTCGAAGGCGGAAAAGACTTGGAACGCGATCAATTAAAGGATTACGGATTGAATACATCGATCGTCCATGAAGATTTCATGATCGGTTCGAGCGAGATGGACATCGACGGCATTACAGAAGACGGCAAGACCGAAGCGATTTTCCGAAAAGGAAATTGGGCATTCTAACGAGGTGAGCATATGAAAAAGACGATGATTGCAATGGCGGCGGGAATGATGCTAGTGGCAGCAGGGAACCCGGCGTCTGCGGAGCCGCAAATTCCTGCCGCTTATGTGGCGATCGGCGATTCACTGGCGGCAGGCCAGACGCCGAACCGGTCAATCGACAGCGGTTATACAGATTTGATTGCGCAGGAATTGACGCGCAACCAGCCGCTGGCGTTCTATTCAAAAGACTTGGCGTTTCCTGGATTCACCACAGGAGATGTCCTGGAAAGCATCGAGTCGGATGAAGCAAAAGAGCTGCTGGGCCAGGCGAACATCATCACGGTGTCTGCCGGAGCGAATGATTTGCTGCGCCTCGTGCAAGCGAATGCCGCTGAAGGGGCGTTGAGCTTTGAAGAGATCCAAGCGGATTACGCGCTGAATGCGGCGCGTGAAAACGTCGAAACAATTCTTTCTGAACTGGAGGAGCTTGCGCCGACAGCGGATATCTATATAATGGGCTATTATTTTGCATACCCGCATGCCCGTGACAGCCAAAAACAAGGCACGGCTGGGCAATTGGAACAATTAAACGACATCCTCAAGCAGGAAGCAGAACAGGCGGGCGCGACATTTGTCGATGTAGCCGACCGTTTCGGTGAGGATGCCGTGGAACTCGTCCCGAATTCCGGAGACGTCCATCCGAACGTAGATGGCTATCAGGAGATGGCGAATGCATTCTTCGAGCAATACGGCGAAGGGTTTAAAGTGGAAGATGCAGAACTTCCGGAACCGGCGCCTGTAACGTTCGAAGAAATCCAGCAAATGCAAGAACAGGAAGAGCCGTCAGGTGAAGCGGATGAAGAAGAAGCCGATTCGGAAGATGTTTCTAGTGACGATTCTGCCACCAAGCCTTCTGAAGGCAAGGATCTGGATTATTTAGCGATTCGCCAGGCATTGCCGCTCATTTAAAAAACTTAAGCAATATAAAAAGGCCGGAGAAAATGATTCATTTTCTCCGGCCTTTTATTGTTCAGCGGCTTTTTCGTGAGTCGCTGCGGTTACGTGCATCATTTTCATTGTTTGCGTTGTTCTTCTTGCGGTTGTTCATCACTTTGCGGATGATTGGGTATGCAATCGGTCCGTATTTAATCGCAGATCTGACAAGTCTTCCAATAGCCATATTTATCGCTCCATTCATTTTTTCGTATTGAGGTTTATTAGAGTTTTCCCGGTTTCAGCCTTTTTTAAACCTCTGTCGGGGCGATGGCGTGTGCGATCAGAATATCCTTATAGGAATGGACGCTTGAAATCGAGACGTATTCCGCATTGCCATGCCAGTCGTCTCCACTCGGCCCGAACTCGATGGCGCCTTGCCCGCCGATTTTCTCGGCGTAATAACGGGTATCGGCAGCACCGTGCTGGCCGAACAGCACCGGCTGTTCCGAAAGCGTCGATTCGACGGCCTTCATCAAGGTCTGGATATACGGATGGTCGTCCGTCGTCGTCAAGGCAGGGGTCGAGCCGCTCGCTTTGTATTCCATATCGACACCGAGCGTGTTGGCCAGCTGTTCCATTTGGCGGACGATCTCATCCTTGTCCTGTCCCGGCATGAAGCGGATATCGTAGGACATCTTGCAGATTTCAGGCACGACATTATAACGATCGCCTGCATTGATGATCGGCAAGTTGACGGAAGGCTGCTCATAGTATTCCGTCGATTCTTTGCGGAACGGCAAATCGTTCATGCCGGCATGGAATTTCATCGCCGATTCGATGGCGTTAATGCCTTCCCATGGGCGCGATCCGTGAGCCGGTTTGCCTTTGAATGTCAAATCCATTCTCAGGATGCCTTTCGATTGCAAGCCGATCTTCAAATGGGTCGGTTCACCGCAAATGACGAAGTCGCCGTAATGGCCTTGGTCGACGAGCCATTTCGAAGTATTGCGTCCGCCAATCTCTTCATCGGTGACAATGTGCAAATGCACTTCACGCGGCAATGCAGAAGCGTCGAGTTCGACAAATGCCTGCATCATCGCAGCAACCCCGGCTTTCATGTCTGCCGACCCGCGGCCATATAGTTTATCGCCTTCTTCGATTGGGGAAAATTGCTCTTTATGCCCGGGCACGACGTCGACATGGCCGTTCCAGATGATCTTTTCGGCGCCTTGCCCTTTAACTGCTGTCAGCATGAGGTAGCCGTCGTTATCGTGTACTTCGACTTCTTCGCCTTTCGCCTTTAGCCAGGCAGAGCAGAACATCAGCGCTTCGTTCGCTCCTTCTTTCGTATCGCTTTCGATTTTGATCAAATCCTTCAATAAATCAATCATTGATCCGGCAGTTTTCAAACTGCCTCCACCACCTTCCACAAAGTTTGCTAGTTTCTATCTACCCTAATCCGTTTGGCTGAAACGGCCTTGCAAGCCAAGTATGCGTTGTGTACAATACACATAATAGCGGAATAATTGTATACACCACAAGGGGAGCTTTGGCTGAGAGTGAACGAGTAAGTTCTTACCCTTCGAACCTGTAAGTTAACACTTGCGCAGGGATGTGGATGGAAAACCGGCCCAAGCGGCGCCAGGATCTGTCCTGGCGCCGTTTTTTATATGGTTTTTTAAAAACGGCCCTTCTGGTGATGTGCAAATCCAAAAGGAGGCAGTTTGAATGAGGAATAAACGTGTATTGTTAATGGTCGAAATTGCGATTTTTGCAGCTCTCGGCTTTGTATTGGATTTTATCGCCTTTCGCATGCCGCAAGGGGGATCGGTCAGCCTGGTCATGATCCCGATCGTGCTGATGGCATTCCGCAGGGGCATCGGAGCGGGTGTCATCACGGGCCTTTTAGTCGGCTTGCTGCAAATTGTCACGGGCTTTATCTCGGTAGCGCCGCTGTCGTTCGGCTTTGTGGTCATGCAAGTCATTTTGGATTATTTGCTGGCATATGGCGTCGTCGGTTTGGCCGGTATGATGCGCGGCCGTTACTTGGAAGCCGTGCGTGCGAGAAAGACCGGAAAAGTCATTGCCATGGTCGCACTTGGCGTATTGATTGGGTCATTTCTCCGTTATGTGATCCACGTCATTACGGGGATCCTATTCTTCGGCATGTTTGCGGAAGGCAATGTCTTCGTCTATTCAGCAGTCTATAACGCTACTTATATGATTCCCGTTGCGATCGTCGCAGCGATTGTTTGCTCTTTGTTGTTCATTACAGCGCCGCGTTTGACGCAGCCGGATTCATGATCAAAAAACCGCCTATCGCTAGGCGGTTTTTTGATGGATAAAGAAAATAATGAATGCTGTTTATTGGTTATTTATGGGAAATCATCGGAAGGTAGGAGAGGCGAGAGCGGCTTATTCTATGTTATAATGTCCAAATAGAATAGTTTGAAAGAAGGGTCAGTATGATAGCGACTAATGAAAAAGATATTGAAGGTTTGAAAAAAGCCGGACAAATGGTGGCAGAAATCCGCGAAACGATGAAAGCAGCCGTGAAGCCGGGCATTACGACGAAAGAACTCGATGAACTGGGCGGCCGCCTGTTCAAAGAATGGGGCGGCGTTTCTGCCCCGAAATCGGAATATGATTTCCCGGGCTATACATGCATCAGCGTTAACGAAGAAGTGGCGCACGGAATTCCTGGTAAGCGTGTCATCAACGATGGCGACATCGTCAATATTGATGTGTCTGGATCATACGGGGAGTATTTCGCGGATACGGGCATTTCATTCGTGGTCGGAGAAGGGCACGAAGCGAAAGAAAAACTTTGCCAAGCGGCAGAATCCGCATTCGAACGTGCCATGATGAAAGTGAAAGCCGGCGCCAAACTGAATCAGATCGGCAAGGCAGTCGAACGCGAAGCGAAAGACCAAGGCTTGTTCGTCATCAAGAACCTGACAGGTCATGGCGTTGGAAAATCGCTTCACGAGGCGCCGCAATATATCCTTAATTATTACGATGCGTGGGAAACGACGATCTTGAAAGAAGGCATGGTGCTTGCAGTCGAACCGTTTATTTCCCAAAAGGCTGAGCATATCATCGAATCAGGGGACGGCTGGACCTTTATCACACCGGACCAATCGCTCGTCGCACAGATCGAACATACCGTACTCGTCACAAAAGGCGAACCGATTTTGTTGACGAAACTCGAAAAATAAAATCAACGAATATAAAAAAACAACCATCAGCCGATGGTTGTTTTTTTATGGTGTCATACCTGTTTTTGCCGGCTTCTTCTTAATCAAAAGAATGCCGGTCAGTAAGACTCCGCTTAAGAATAAAGCTGCCGTGCTGACCAATAGTTCATCCATGCCGTGGCGTACGGCAATCGCGACGAACGCCCAGATAAAGACCAAAGTCAGCGGGATATCCGAATGGTGGAAACGTATGTGAAGCGCCAATGCGGTCGCCACGGTCAGCATGATGACCGTCCATAATTGATCGCTCAGCCCCCAGCCGCTCCAGCTGTAGAAAGTCAGGACATAGCTAATATTAGCGATGGTCGCGACACTGATCCAGCCCAGATTGACAGAGACCGGCAAACGTTCTGTAAAGCCCCGTTCGCCGTTTCCGTATTCCAAGTACAAAGCGATCAGCGACAATAGATAGGCAATCATTGCAGCGATCGACCAAATAAAGAACTCATAATGCCAGCAAAGCAGCCAGGCGATATTGAAAACAGCGCTCAAGATGAAATACAATGACACTTTTGCTGAAGGGTGCACTCCTTTTTTCAAGCGCAGCCAAAAGCCGATGATCCAGATAGCCAATAAAATATATATAACGGACCAGATGGAAAATGCATAACCGGCCGGCGTAAAGAGGACCGGCACACGGTCGGAGATTTCACCGGTAGTCTGACCGTTGATCGGCAAAATATTCGCCAAGGCATTCATGGTGACGACGGCGATAAATGCCAGCGTCATCAGCAGTACGCGAATCATATGAAATCCCTCCTCAAATATCAGTATAAACTCGCCAGCCCGCACGACCAACAAGAAAGTGCAGGAAGTTTTTGAAAAATGGCGATATCGTGAAATGTACCAGGCAGTCGTCGTTCCCGTTCCTTGAAGGGAGATGTTATACTTATTAATGTATTTTGAAAATTCGTGACTGCAGGGGGAAAAAAGATGACGAATACGTATCCGGAAGTCTGGGAGCTCGATAGTTTATTTTCAGGGGGAAGCGATTCAGCTGAGTTGAGAACGCATCTGGACGCGACAGGCAAAAAACTGGCCGATTTTGAACAAACTGCTGCTACATTTGACGTGCCAAACCGAAGAGCCGACGCGCAGCTAGTAGCGGCGTTCTTGGAACAGACCAGTGATGTATCGGTGGACCTCCGCCAAGCCGGGGCGTTTATCGGCTGCTTGATGGCGCAAAACACCGAAGACAAAAAAGCGGCATTGCTGCAAAGTGAACACGCATTGCTGCGGTCGCGTTTCCAAAGTGCTTTCTTGAAATTCAAGCAGGCCCTAATGGAGGCGGATCCGAATCTCTGGTCAGATCTGCTTTCGACTGAAGACTTGAAGGAATTTGCCTTCATTTTGGACGAATGGCGCAAAGAAGCGAAACGGCTATTATCTGAACAAGAGGAAGGGCTCATTACATCGCTCGGCATCGATGGCTATCACGCGTGGAGCGAATTATACGATTTGCTGATCGCTTCCGTATCGGTCCAAGTGGAAGTCGATGGGGAAGATAAGACCTTGTCTGTTGGGCAGGCAAATAATTTGAGCTCCCACCGAGATGCAAGCGTACGGAAGGAAGCTTACGACAAGCTGGAAGCGGCATGGGGCGAAAAAGAAGAGCTATTTGCCAAAACCTTGAACTCACTCGCAGGGTTCCGGCTGCAAATGTATAAAAAGCGCGGCGTCGACAATGTGCTAGAAGAGCCGTTGCAGATGAACCGCATGAAACAGGAAACCTTGGACGTCATGTGGCAAGCCATCAGCGAACATAAACAGCCATTTGCGGATTACTTGGCGCGCAAGGCGCAACTGCTCGGTAAAGAAAAGCTCGCCTGGTACGATGTCGACGCGCCGGTCGTGGAAAACTCCCAGTCGTTCGACTACGAACAAGGGTCGGAGTTCATCATCCGCCATTTCGGGAAATTCGGCCCGGAATTGGAGAAATTCTCCCGCCACGCGCTGGAAAACGGCTGGGTGGAAGCGGAAGACCGCGCGCATAAGATGCCGGGGGGCTTTTGCACATCGCTTCCGAAAAGCGGCGAATCGCGCATCTTCATGACCTACAGCGGATCGATGTCCAATGTCGCGACATTAGCCCATGAATTGGGGCATGCCTTCCATACGCATGCGCTGCAACCGATGCATGACTTGAACCGCAGCTATGCGATGAACGTCGCCGAAACGGCGTCGACTTTCGCGGAAATGATCGTAGCCGACGCAGCGGTCAAGAATGCTGTGACCAAAGAAGAGAAAATCTCGTTGCTGGAAGACAAGATCCAGCGCAGCGTGGCGTTTTTCATGAACATCCATGCCCGCTTCCTGTTCGAGACTAGATTCTATGAAGAACGCAAGAATGGCGTAGTTCCGGCAAGCCGCTTGAACGAATTGATGGAACAGGCCCAAAAGGAAGCGTTTGCCGGCAGTTTATCGGAAGGGCATCCACATTTCTGGGCATCGAAATTGCATTTCTATATCACCGATGTGCCGTTCTATAATTTCCCGTATACATTCGGTTACTTGTTCTCGCTCAGCGTGTACGCGAAAGCGCTCGAAGAGGGACAAGGGTTCGAAGAGAAATATATGGCCTTGCTCCGTGACACAGCGGTCATGAGTACAGAACAATTGGCGATAAAGCATCTCGGAGAAGATATCACCGAAAAAGGGTTCTGGGAAAAAGGCATTGCCTTATGTACAAAAGATGTTGAGGAATTCATCAAATTGACTGCAGAAGAGGGATAAGATGAATCTGCTTTTTGAAGGCAAAACCTGTTATCTGCGCACACTCACCGTAGAAGATGCTGAAGACATGGTGCGGATCCTGGTGAAAAACCGCGATTATTGGGCGATTTATGAGCCGAGGCATCGCGATAGTTATTTCACGATCGCCGTACAGCGCGAGAAAATCCGTGAATCGATCTACCAAGCGAGAGAAAACCGGGAATACAGTTTTGGGATTTTCTCACACGACACCAATCAGCTGATTGGTCATATTTCCATATACAGCATCAAGCGCTTGCCGTTCCTAAGCGCCTTGGTCGGCTACTCGATGGACGAAGAGTTTATCGGCCGCGGCATTGCGAGTGAAGCGGTCCGCTTGATCACGGCTTTCGGATTTGAGCAATTGCGCCTCCACCGTGTGGAAGCGTATGTCGCCCCGGATAACATCGGCTCGTTGCGCGTGCTCGAAAAAGCGGGATTTGAAAAAGAAGGCTTGCTCAAGCAATTCCTGTTCATCAATGGGGAATGGAAAGACCATTATTATTACGCATTGCTCGAACAGGATTTTTGAAAGGGCAAGGCCGCTTATCTGAGATGGTGGAAGGATATGCGGAGATGGTTTGAAAGATAAAGAAGGGAGAGGGTGCTATATGGATCCCGAGAAATTATTTGCCTATCACCAATGGGCCACTCAAAAGGTTCTGCAATTGGTGGAAGACTCAGGCGAAGAGTATTACACGAGAGCGGGTCAGAATTCATTTCCATCGATCCGGGAAACGGTTGCCCATGTCATTGGCGTCGAAAAGATGTGGTTCAAACGGATGAATGGGGTCAAGAGCCCGGAATTTGAACATTTCGATGTCGACACGGTCGAGAAAGCGAAAAATGCCTTGCTCTTGCTTCATGCGGAGATGGAATTGTATTTCGCCTCACTATCAGAAGAAAGCTGGCAAGAAGAGCTGAATTACCGCAACATGAAAGGCGACGAGTTTCGCCACAGCCGCGAAGAAATGCTTTTCACTGTCGTCAACCACGCGAGCTACCACCGCGGGCAGATCACTTCTTTATTGCGCCAATTCGGCAAAGCCGGAATCCCGCTCGATTATATTTATTTCCAAAAAGAAAACCGCTGAGATTTCTCAGCGGTTTTCTTTGAATATTGAAGAACTCTATTAATCCGTTATGAATTAAAAGTAGAAACAGGTTTTCAACATTCAAAATCAATGACCTATTTAAGTATTTGGAGAAGCGTTCGCTCGTAACCCCTTCTGCTCAATAATGCTGCGCATTACTTTCGCAAAGATAATGTCTCCCGTAGGTCGACCTTATCTTTCCAGTGGATCAGCGAGACGACCGAGACCCCGCAAGACGCGCAGCGGCTGAGGAGGCTTGGGCGCGAGCCCACGGAAAGCGAGCGATAAGCTTCGGAAAATACGACTTCTGACCTTTTTTCGACAAGCCGAAAAAAAACCGCTGAGATTTCTCAGCGGTTTTCGTCTTTATTGCCATCGATGACGACATCGAGTTTTCCGGTTTTCGGGTCGATGACAAGGCCGTGGACGGGAACGGTTTTATCCATCAATGGGTGATGGCGGACCATGTCGACGCTGTGGCGCACGCTATCCGTTACGTTGTCGAAGCCTTGCAGCCACTCGTCGAGGTTGACACCTGAGAATTTCATCTGTTCGATCGTACTCTCTTCAACGCCGCGGGCTTTCATCTTTTCGATGATGCCTTCCGGTTTCACTTTGGCCATCCCGCAGTCGTGGTGCCCGATAATATAGATCTCGTCGGCATTCAATTCGTATACTGCCACGAACAAGCTGCGCATGATGCCGCCAAACGGATGGTTGATGACAGCGCCGGCACTTTTGACGATTTTCACGTCACCGTTCTTGAAGTTCATCGCTTTTGGCAATAGTTCAAGCAGGCGGGTATCCATGCAAGTCAAGATGACGATCCGCTTATCCGGGAGATTGGTGGTGATGAATTCCTCATAATGTTTTTCTTCTACAAATTTTTCGTTGTAATCCAAAATCTCATTCAATAAAGACATCGTTTTTCCTCCTTGATGGTGGTTTGGGATTTAACGCGACATTTTCTCGAGCTGGTCGATCATGCCGAGCGAGCGGCCAGTGCCGATCGCAACGGATTCCAACGGATCCGGCGCAATATGGACCGGTACGGAAATTTCTTGCGCCAGCCATTCCTGCAAGCCTTTCAACAAGGCACCGCCGCCAGAAATGACGACACCCTGGTCGACCATATCGCCTGACAATTCAGCGGGGCAATTTTCCAGTGTGGCACGGATACATTCCAAGATGGCTGACAAGGATTCACTGAGTGCTTTTTGCATTTCGTCAGAACTCAATTCAATCGTTTTCGGTAATCCGCTCAATACGTCACGGCCGCGGATATTCATCTTTTTCGGTTCGTGAGGGATTGGTGCATAGCCAATTTCTTTTTTGATTGTCTCAGCCGTTTTCTCGCCGATCAATAAATTATAATGCTTGCGGACGTATTGGATGATGTCTTCATCCATCCGGTCGCCTGCGATCTTGATCGTATTGGAAGACACCACGCCGCCAAATGAAATGATGGCGACTTCTGTCGTGCCTCCTCCAATATCGACGATGACCGAAGCGACAGGTTCCGTAATCGGCAAGTCAGCGCCGATTGCTGCGGCAACTGTTTCTTCGATCAGGTGCACGGATTTTGCGCCACTTTGTTTGACGGCATCATGGATGGCCCGGCGTTCAACAGCCGTTGCGCCGGACGGGGTACATACCATGACTTTCGGCTTTCTGAGAGAGCCGCCGAGTTGTTTAGCCGCTTTTTGCATGACCAGCTTCAAGAGCTCGCGGGTCACGTCAAAGTCGGCGATGACGCCTTCTTTCATCGGGCGCACGATACGGATGGAATCGGGCGCTTTGCCGAGCATCGCTTTCGCTTCGGTTCCGATGGCAATGACAGCGCCACTGCGGGCATCCAGGGCGACAATCGATGGTTCATTCAAGATGACGCCTTTTGATTTTGTATAGACGAGAATATTGGCGGTACCGAGATCGATCCCGATATCCGTTGCAGAAAACATGGATGAATTCCTCCTAATCGGTATAAACACTGCTTATTCAAATTTTATCACTTTTCTGTGAGATGTGATAGAGGGAGGAGAAACAGAAAAAAGCCCTGCCCCGCATATGCGAGGCAGAGCTTTTTTACTTAATGACGCTCTTTCGGAAGCGGATCGATATGCTCTGCATCATGGCTATGAAGCTCTTTGCCAAGGAAATGAAGCAGTGTGAAGAAGAACATGAAGATCACAGCCATAAATCCGAGGACAGCAGTAATACCGTATAGCATAGTGATAACCCCTCTCTAAACTGTAATAATCCTATTCAGTATACATGAAAACGGATGGAAAATTAAGTGTCGAATTATCGACCTTTAAAATGCCCAGTTGCCGCCTCGGAAGATCGGTTCGCGCGTGCCGTCTTCCAAAATGCCGTCGATGTCCATATCTGCAGACCCGACCATGAAATCGACATGGGTGATGCTTTGGTTCAAGCCGTGTTCTTTCAATTCATCCGCTGACATCGTCTTGCCGCCTTCTAGGCAGAACGCATAGGCGCTGCCGATCGCGAAGTGGTTGGACGCATTTTCATCGAATAAAGTATTGAAGAACAAGATGCCGGAATCCGAAATTGGCGATTGGTGAGGCACTAATGCCACTTCGCCGAGGCGGTGGGAGCCTTCGTCCGTGGCGACCAATTCCTTGAGCACTTCTTCGCCTTGTTCGGCTGTGACATCGGTGATGCGCCCGCCTTCGAACGTGATTTTAAAGCCGTCGATGATATTGCCGCCGTAGCTGAGTGGCTTGGTGCTGGAGACGAAGCCGTTGACATCGTCTTTATGAGGCACTGTAAACACTTCTTCTGTCGGCATATTGGCCATGAAAGTATGTCCTTTTTCATTGACTGAACCAGCGCCTGCCCATAGATGGCCTTTTGGTAGCGCGACTTCGAGGTCGGTGCCAGGTGCCTGGTAATGAAGCTTGGCGTATTTCTTGTCATTCAAATAATCGGCTTTGGTGTGGAGCGTGCGGTCATGCTCGAGCCAAGCTTCAATCGGGTCTTTCGTATCTGCACGGACAGCCTTGAAAATCGCTTCCCAGAGCGCTTCTACTTGCTCGTTTTCCGGGAGGTCCGGGAACACTTTGTTCGCCCATTGTGCAGACGGTGCTGCTAGGACGCACCAGCTGATTTTATCGGATTGGACGTATTGGCGGTATTTATTTAGCGCTTGGCCGGTCGCTTTCTGGGATGCAGAAATGCGTTTGGAATCGATGCCTTTCAGCAGGTCCGGGCTTTGCGAAACGACGCTGATGAACGCAGCACCTTGTTCGGCCAATTGCTCGCGCTCCTGGACTTTCCATTCCGGGAATTCGGCAAAAGAATCTTCCGGTGCTTTTTCGAAGCGCGTGCGGGAAATCACATCGTCGCTCCAATCCACGAATACTTGTCTCGCACCTTCTTCATAAGCTTTCTTGACAATCAAGCGGACAAACGGTGCTGCATCTATGGAAGCTGCAATATACAATTTTTGGTCAGGCTGGATATTGACGCCTACCTTTACCGCCAATTCAGCATAGCGGGATAACTTTTCATCAAATGTAGTCATTTCCAAAAACACTCCTCTCATCCTTTCTATAGTAGCAATATTCAAACACGTAGCGCAATAGTGGGGCACATGAAAGAAAAACGATTTGCATTATTTATTATAAAAGTTTAAAATATAAACAAAAGTTTGAAAGGGAGGGAGCCAATGAATCGCAACGAACAGAAAATCCTGGAGCTAATCGAGCATGATCCGTATTTGTCCCAACAGGAAATGGCAGATGCGCTCGGGATTTCACGGCCATCTTTAGCCAATCTGATCTCCGGGCTCATCAAGCAAGGCCGGATTCTCGGCCGTGCATATGTGCTGCCCGAAGAAAATGCGATCTTGTGTATCGGCGGGGCGAATGTGGACCGGAAATTCCATTTGAAAGCACCGTCTGTCCACGGCACCTCGAATCCGGCAACGGTGACGAGGAGCGTCGGGGGCGTCGCGCGTAATATCGCTGAAAACCTGGGCCGTCTTGGCCACGAAGTCCAATTGGTATCGGTTGCCGGAGACGATCCGGAATGGCGTTTCATCGAAGAAGTGTCTTCGCCTTATATGGACACTGCCATGACCAAGACGCTTTCACAAGGCGCAACCGGCAGCTATACCGCTGTGTTGGAACCTGACGGCGAAATGACTTTGGCACTGGCGGACATGGACATCTACACGGAAATGACACCTAGCTACCTGGAGCATCACCGCAGCAAGTTAATGCGTGCGAAACTATTGGCAGTCGACTTGAACTGCCCGAAAGAAACCGTTATGTACCTACAGGCTCTCGCATCGTCTTCGAATGTGCCGCTGGCTGTCATTCCCGTATCAGCCCCTAAAATGGATCGGTTAGGAGAAGACTTGAGCGGGATCAGCTTTCTGATCTTGAACCGCGACGAAGCAGCTCTCAGGCTCGGCATTTCCATCCAGGATCAAGCGGATTGGAAGCGCTCGGTTGAAATGCTTCTTGAGCAAGGCGCAAAAACGGCCGTCGTAACTGGCGGAAAAGACGGGGCCATGGCGGGCGACGAAAATGGCGTGATGCATTTCCCGGCAATCGAAACGCAGCAAGTGGAAGACGTCACGGGAGCTGGAGATGCCTTCTCTGGCGGCCTACTTCACGCCCACCTATCCGGCTATGGTTTTCATCAAGCGGTACAGATGGGCATGCTCAATGCATCCAAGACACTCGCAAGCAGCCAGACAGTGCGCCCTGAATTAACGGAAACAGTGTTAACTAAAGAACTGGAGGAATTGAAATGACAAACATGATCAGCTATTCAACAGAAGTACAGGAAGCCATCGAACAGAAAAAACCACTCGTCGCTTTGGAGTCGACAATCATCTCTCACGGCATGCCGTATCCACAAAACGTGGAAACGGCGCGTGAAGTCGAGCAGATCGTCCGCGACAACGGAGCCGTTCCGGCAACGATCGCATTGATGGACGGGCAAATCAAAATCGGCTTGTCGGATGAAGAACTTGAACTTCTGGGCAATTCACCGGACGTTGCGAAAGTATCCCGACGCGACATCGGCCAATTGCTTGCCACGAAAAAAATCGGCGCAACGACGGTTGCCGCGACGATGATCTGTGCAGAACTCGCCGGCATCCGCGTCTTCGCGACCGGCGGCATCGGCGGAGTTCACCGCGGGGCAGAAGCGACGATGGATATTTCGGCTGATTTGGAAGAGTTGTCGAATACAGGGGTTGCGGTCGTCTGTGCAGGCGCGAAGTCGATTCTCGATATCGGGCTGACACTTGAATACCTCGAGACCAAAGGCGTGCCGGTCATCGGCTACCAGACAGACGAGATGCCGGCGTTCTACACACGCCACAGCGGCTTCCCGCTAAGCTACGGTTCGCAAACGACTGAAGAGCTTGCGGCTATCCTAAAAGCGCAATGGTCGCTCGGCTTGAAAGGCGGGGCGGTCATTGCCAACCCGATCCCACAAGAACATGCACTCGATAAAGACTTCATCGATGGCATCATCGAACAGGCGATGGCGGAAGCGAAAGCAAACGGCATCAACGGCAAAGACGTCACGCCGTTTCTTCTCGGCAAAGTGAAAGAGTTGACGGAAGGCAAGAGCTTGGTCGCCAATATCGAACTCGTCAAGCACAATGCCAAAGTCGGTGCGGAACTGGCCGCTTCATACGGAGCACTTTAAGAACAAATTGTGAAAAAAAGACCCTTCGAGGGTCTTTTTTTAGTGTTTGCCGGCAGTTCTGTTTTCACGGGCTCGTTTTCAGGGTAAGGAAAGTCAAGGAGTTGAAGCTCATGAAAACGGATGTGTTCATCGGCGGAGGGGGAATAGGCGGGCTGACGCTCGCATTGAAACTGGCGAGGCGCGGCTTTGATGTCGTTCTGGCCGAGCGCATGGCCGTCCGCTCGCCGACCTACAAGGGAGAGTTGCTGCAGCCGAAGAGCATGCAAGTATTCGATGGCCTTAATGTATACGATGCGATTTGCGATCGGTCCAATGAAATCAAAGTGCTCGATATGCTGGAACTGTCCAGCACCTTGAAAGTGAAAGATCAATCGTTCATGGATTACAGTGTGTTGCCCGGAAAATACAACGCCGCTTATATGATCCATCACGAAGAGCTAAAGACCATCATTCGGAAAGCGGCTTGCGAATACGACAACTTCCGTTACTTGAAAGGCACTGCTTGCAAAGGATATACCGAAAACACCGCCATTCTTCAAAAAGGAACCGAAAAGTTCGAAGTGGAAGCCAAGTTTTTCTTCGGGGCGGAAGGCCGGTCATCGGTGACCAGAAAAGCGATGGACATCGAAGTGAAGCAGACGACGTACAACCATCATTTCCTGACGGTGACGTTTCCTCGGGCTGAGAACTTCACGGACGGCAAGATCATCTCGACTTACAACCGCTTTCTCGGTTTATTTCCGCTTCCAGATGACCAAGTGCGCAGCGTCTATTTGATTCCGCCAGGGGATTACAAAACCTTGAAAGAAAAGCCGATCAGCCATTTCCATAAACTTTATACCGATTTGGCACCGGCCGTGGACGGCTATGTCCAGCGCTTGACCGACTGGAAGAAAATCCAGTTGATGATCCCGGTTATGTATCATGCTGAATCCTATGTAAAGGGCAATAAAGCAATCATCGGGGATGCGGCACATGCTGTCCATCCGATGGCGGGAGAAGGCATGAACATGGCCATACAGGACGCTGACGTTTTGGGTGAGCTTGCGGCTGACATTTTATCCGATGGAAAAATCGACCCGGAAAATCTTAAGTGGTACGAAAAAGTGCGCTACCGCCGGGCGGACCATGTCATCCAGCTAAGCCATCTGGCGGCGCTCGCCTATTCATTCCCGTATCGTCCAGTCAGCTATTTGCGCCAACGCACTTTCGAGCGCATGGAAGAAGATCCGATTCTTCATTTCAAGCAAATGTTGAATGTCTCGGGGCTTGGCTTATGGAAAGAGAATGTCCGGGACCGCTTTATCCAAGGCGGGTTCATGCCGGTCCGCGCGAAGGAACTGACAGAAGACACGAAAGAACTGAAATACTACAAACCGGAAGATGACTACCCGTGGAAAGTGGAGGGACTTATATGATCGATATAATGAAGATGGTAAAAGCAAGAACGTATATGAAACGAAATGAGCCCTTCCTGTACAGCTGGCATGCTTATGTTGGCTACGAATTGGATCTGTTCAAGGCATTTGAACGCCCGATGACCCAGTTTGATGTGGCGGATGCTTTGGAACTCGATGAGCAGTTGCTTGCGCAATGGGTAGCGATCGGCGTCTCGATCGGCTATTTAAAAGAAACCGGGCGCAACCGCTACCAAATAAAGAACCGCTGGAAATTGCCGAAATCCAAAGGCAATAATTCATCGGGTGTATTGCTGAAGGAAATGATGGAACTGCACATTCCGACGCTTTTGGAGTACCCGAAAATGATGCGCAACCAAAGCCGTCTTCACTTTGATGAAGATGAGCACGCATCGACTGTCGCAGAAACGAGCCGTCTGCTTGAAGTATTGGCTTATCCGAAAATGGCCAAGAGATTGAAGGAAAAAGACTGCCGCCGTGTGCTTGATATCGGCTGCGGAGAAGGCGGCTACATAAAGAAATTGGGCCAGCGATTCCCAACGACGCAATTCACGGGAATCGAAATCAGCGAAGAAGTTGTCGAGAAGGCGAAAGAACTGACAGCAAACCAAAACAACGTCTCCATCGAGCAGGCGGATTTGTGGAATTACAAACCCGAATCCCCACAAGATATGGTGATGCTCAATAACGTGCTGCATTACATCCCGCTCGAGAAGCGCCAGGCCTTGTTCAAGGAAATCAGCAGCTGGATTGCACCGGGAGGCATTTTCTCGGTCGTCACCCCAATCGCCGGCGGCCCGGACAGCCCGCCTTTCGCCAATGTCTTCAATAGCTTCTTCTCATCATTCGACAATCTCTACAGGCTGCCGAAAAGGGAAGAAGTCATCGAATGGGGCGAAGAATCAGACCTCGAAATCCTCAGCCTCCGCACCGTCATCAAAGAAGGCGGCTGGTACATCGTGCAATATGAAAAGAAAAGCGAGAGCGCCCGTTAAGCTTCGACAGGCATAAGGCGAGTTTCCGAAGCGGCGCTCTTTGCCGCACAGGAAAATTGACTTATGACCCAAGAAGCTGGGCGATCGAGCTGGACAAAGAAAAGCTGAGACAGCCATGTAGACCCGACAAGCACAAGACGGTTTGCTGAAGCGGCGTTACTTGCCGCGTAAGCAAAATGGCTTGTGACCTCGAGGGTCTGGCTGTCGAAGCTAGCCAAAAAGAAAAGCTGAAGTGGCCGTTCTGGCTCGACAGGCGTAAGCCGAGTCCCCGAAGCGGCGTATTTCAGCCGCACAGGGGAATTGGCTTACGGCCCGAGAGTCAGGCCACTGAAGCTAGACAATAAGAAAAGCTGAAGCAGCCGTTTAGATTCGACAGGCATAAGACGGATGGCCGAAGCGGCGCTTTTTGCCGCACAGGACAGTTGGCTTATGACCCGAGAATCTGGTTGCTGAAGCTAGACAAAGAAAAGCGAAAGCGCCCGTTTTTAGGAAGCTAACCTAAGGACGCGACGTCCTGTCGCAACGGTTAGCTGACCCACATCCTGTGGCTCCTCGACAGGTGTAAGGCGAGTTTCCGAAGCGAATCACAAAAAAAGCCCTGAAGCGTTTAGCTTCAGGGCTTTTCTTATTTGCGCAATGAACCGAGTTCAGAGGCAATGGCCTGCATTTCGTTCGGGCTGAAATTATCGCGATTTTTAACCATCTCGTAAATTTCACGCAAGTCTTCGTACTCGGACGTGTTGAAATGCTCTGCTTTCATTGCATCCACATTGACCATGCGCAGTTTCGTTTTTATTTCTTCAATCATAAAATCGACGTTCTCAGGTGATTGTTTGGATAAATCCATGAGCCATTCCTGCCTTTCGGGTGGGTATGCTTTATCATTTCATTATTCAAATGGAATGTCAATTGCCAGAACGCGCCTGTTCTTTCTCTTCTTTGATCTTCGCCGTGATTTTCTTCGTCTCGTAAACGATGACGCCAGAAAGTCCGAGAAGGCCGATCAAGTTCGGGAAAGCCATCAAGCCGTTCATGACGTCCGAGAATGTCCAGACGACATCAAGCGAGACTGTCGCGCCCACAAAGACCATCGCGACGAAAGCGATACGGTAGACAATCAACAAGCTTGGATTCTTGAACAGGTACTGGAAACATTTCTCGCCGTAGTACGACCAGCCGATGATTGTCGAAGAAGCGAAGAAGATCAAGCCGATCGCCACGATAATCGGGCCGGCACCGCCAAGGAACTGTTCGAATGCAGCCGTAGTCAGCGCAGCGCCTTCAAGGCTGTCATCCAGATACAGGCCGGACATGACGATAGTGATACCTGTGATTGAACAGATGATCAAAGTATCGAACAACACTTGCGTCATCGATACCAAAGCCTGGCGTCCAGGCATGTCGGTTTTTGCTGCAGCTGCAGCAATCGGAGCAGATCCAAGGCCCGCTTCATTGGAGAAGACGCCTCGTGCGACACCGTAGCGGATTGCAGCACCGATGGCACCGCCGACTGCCGCTTCGCCTGTGAAGGCGGCGCTGAAAATCGTGCCGATCGCTGCAGGAATAAGATCCATATTGAGAATCATGATGATGATTCCCGCAATGATATAGAATAAGGCCATGAATGGAACAAAGAATGCTGTAACTTTACCGATTGTCTTGATTCCGCCGATGATGACGATAGCAGCGAAGACGGTCAGGATGATGCCCGTGATCCATGTCGGCACAGAGAACGTATCGCGCACGACGGATGCAACGGAGTTGGACTGCGTGCCGTTACCGATACCGAATGCTGCGATGGCGCCGAAAATGGCAAATAGCACGGCCAACCATTTTTGTTTCAAACCGTGTTCAAGGTAATACATTGGCCCGCCGGCCATTTGTCCTCGAGCATCCACGATGCGGTATTTGACGGCGAGTACGGCTTCACCGTATTTTGTCGCCATCCCGAAGAATGCTGAAAACCACATCCAGAAGACGGCTCCCGGGCCGCCCAAAATAACGGCAGTGGCGACGCCGACAATGTTCCCTGTTCCGACTGTCGCGGCCATTGCCGTCGACAAGGCCTGGAAATGGGAGATATCGCCTTGTGATTCAGTATCGGGATTTTTGCTGAATGTTAGCTTTAATGCGTACGGCAAAAGGCGCAATTGCAAGAGCCCCAGACGTATAGTCAGGAAAATCCCTGTCCCCACCAGGAGAATCAAAAGCGGCGGTCCCCATACATAACCGCTGACAGTGCCTAGAAATTCTGTTAATGCCTCCATCTTTTCTCCCCCTTTTCAGTTCTCTTTTCTTTAGGAAAAATTCCTCCTGTAGAGTTAATATTCCGAAAGTTTTATGGCATAGTCAAGTTATTTTTAAAAAATAATTTGTGAAGTGTTTAGATTATGGAGGAACAGGGAAAAATTCGAAGTATGATAGAAACTATATTTTATACTAGGAGGAATTTGGAATGAGCCAAAACAAATTGATGACAGGATTATTAATAGGGGCGGCAGTCGGCGTGCTTGTATCGCTGCTTGACCGGAATACCCGTGAGGATGTTATGAACAAATCGAAAAAAGCGAGCGAAAACGCAAAATACTATGCAAACAATAAAGATGAATTGAAATCAGCATTCAAAGAACAGGCAGAGCGTGCGCAAAATCTATATGCCCGCATTTCAGAAGATGCTGCATATGTCGGCGGCAAAGTAGAGCAAGTGAAAAAGCTTGTCCCTGAAGTGAAAGAAGTGGCAATGGAAGCAAAAGGCGCCGTACTGGAAACAAAAGATGCGGTTGTCGAATCCAAAGATGATGTTGTATCAGCGGTCAAAGAAGATAACCCGTCACCGAGTTCTTCACTGACGGACGATTCTTCTTCTACAAACGGCCCTTCATCAAACACCACCAACTCTCAGAACCAGAACCGCAACTAAAGGCCAGGTTCATGGCAACACATAAAAAAGGCGGCCAGTCCCAAGTACGGAAACCAAGATACGACGTGCTGACTGGCCGTGGATTTATAAAAGAATTAGGAATACGGATCAAAGACGTCGATGTGCAGGGACTCGGAGCGCAATTGGCGTTTTTTTTCCTATTATCGATTTTCCCTTTGCTAATTTTTCTTGTCACTTTGCTTCCATATTTGAATCTGCCGAGGGAAGAAGTCTTCCTGTTTATGGAAGATGTCATTCCATCGGAAGTATATGTGTTGATTGAGCAAACCTTGAACGAAATTTTGACGGATCAAAATAGTGGCTTGTTATCATTCGGTGTGCTTGCGACGATCTGGTCAGCGAGCCTGGGCATGGATGCATTGATCAAATCCTTGAATGCTACCTATGGAGTCAAAGAAAGCAGGCCGTTGTTAGTAGCGAGGGGCATGTCGATTTTAATGACCATTCTGTTGATCATTATGCTGGTGGTAGCGCTGGCACTGCCGATATTCGGCCGCCAGATCGGCTTATTCTTCTTTGCATTCCTCGGCCTGGAAGAAGGATTCCTTGAATTATGGGGCATGATCCGTTTCACCATTCCAGCCTTGATTACATTCATTGTATGCGCAGTGATCTATTGGCTTGCGCCGAATGTCCGGATCAGTTTCTGGACGGTGCTGCCCGGAGCGGCTTTCGCATCGCTCGGCTGGCTATTGCTGTCATTTTTGTTCTCCATCTACATCAATAATTTTGGCAACTTCTCAGCCACGTACGGAAGCATCGGCGGGATTATCCTGCTATTGCTATGGCTTTACCTTTCAGCGATGCTCTTGATCATCGGCGGGCAAATCAATGCCGTCATGCAAGGAAGGCGGCACTCCAGAAAACGGCTGCATAAAAAAAAGACGGCTCTTCCCGGTAAATGAGGGAGAGGCGTCTTTTTTGTGTGATTTCAGACATTGCGATTGAGCATGCGCAATCCATTCAAGATGACCAAGATGGTGCTGCCTTCATGCCCGATGACACCGAGCGGCAACGAAATCGCCTGGAAGAAATTCGATAGGATAAGCAACAAGATGACTGCCACAGAGAAAAAGATATTCTGCTTGATGATGCGCTGCATTTTTCTTGCCAGACGGATCGAATAGGATATACGGGATAAATCATTTTTCATCAAAATGACGTCCGCAGTTTCTAGGGCGATGTCAGTTCCTTCACCCATGGCGATGCCGGTTGTCGCTGTCGCTAGAGCTGGAGCGTCGTTAATGCCATCTCCAGTCATCGCCACATATTTGTACTGAGCCAATAATTTTTTCAAGTGCTGCACTTTATCGCCAGGCAGGCATTCGCCGATGTACTCATCGACACCGGTTTCTTCTGCAATGGCTTTTGCGGTTTTCCGGTTATCACCGGTCAGCATGATGCAATAAATGCCGCGGTCCTGAAGTTCCGCGATGGTGGATTTGGTAATGTCGCGGACCGTATCTTTGAGCGCCATGGCAGCGAGAATCCCATGCCCGTCCCTGACAAAAGTGACGGTCTTTCCTTGATTCGCCAGGCTTTCTAGAATGCCCCTTTGAAACGCGTAAGCTTCATGCTCACCAACAAAGCCGGGTTTACCGATCAGGATTTCATCGCCATTCAATTGCGTTTTCAACCCGTTCCCGGGCACGTCCACAACTTGCAGATTGCGCAGCGGCTCGAACCCTTGCTGAATGACAAAATCGGTCATCGCTTTTGCAAGCGGATGGTTGGATTGGGATTCAATTCCTGCGACCAGCGCCATCACTTGTTCGCGATCTGCGTCTTGGCGAATGATGAAATCTGTCACTTCGGGTTTGCCGCGTGTCAATGTGCCGGTTTTATCGAATGCGATGGCTTTAATGACGCTTAAATTCTCCAGATGCGCACCGCCTTTAAAGATGACACCGCTCTTGGCACCGTTGGAAATGGCAGCAAGCGTGGCGGGCATAATAGAAGCGACCAGTGCACAAGGCGATGCGACCACAAGCAGCACCATGGCCCGGTAGAATGTTTCATTCCAGCTCCAGCCTGCTAAAAAATGCGGCAGGAAAAGCATGAGCACGAATACGATCAGGACAATTTTGACATAACGGCCTTCGAAGCGTTCGATAAATTGTTGGGAAGGAGACTTCTCGCTTTCAGCGGATTGCACGAGCTCGATGATTTTTTGGAACATCGTTTCAGAACTCGGTTTGGTCATGACCATCGTGACCGAGCCCGACAGATTGACGGTGCCCGCAAATAAATTATCGTGTTGGTATTTGGACACCGGAATCGCTTCACCGCTGATGGCAGATTCGTCGACGGCGGTTTGTCCTGAATGGATTTCACCGTCGACAGGAATGCGTTCGCCGGGCTTTACGGCGATGAGGTCTCCTGTGTTCAATTCACCGACCGGAACGCGCACTGTCTCGCCGGATTCTTTCAATAGCCACGCTTCATCCGGCTGCATCTCCATGAGGGCTGAGAGTTCTTTACGGCTTTTGTTCATCGTATAAGTTTCAAGTGCGCCGCTTAATGCAAAGATGAAGATCAGGATGGCGCCTTCCGTCCAATAACCGATGATGGATGCGCCGACAGCTGCCAGAATCATCAGGAATTCGACATTCAATTCTTTGTCTTCGATGGTTTTCTTGATGCCGTATTTCGCCTTGGCGTAACCGCCGATTACAAAAGCCAGCAAATAGATGGCGACGGAAGGAAGAGCGATATCCTGTAATTCCAGGATATAGGCGATGATGATCAGGACGCCTGATAACACCGCGGCGATCAATTCGATATGAGGCCGAACTTTATTCCACATAGCCACTCCTCCATCAAATAGTCAGATATCGGTAATTACTGTCAGTTTACCATAAGGCTCTCCGGATAGAAGCGGGATTTTGCTTAATAGATGTCATTTTGGCTAATCCTTTTGCGAATGACATAAAAAGCCCTAAAGCTTTCATTGAAAGCTTCAGGGCTTGGGGATTATTCGTTTTCAGTAGATGGCCGGTTTTTGAATTGCTGCATTTTGTTGTCCAAATCGTCGACCATGGCAATCAGCCGGTCAATATCTTCAAGCTCCGTGCTTTCCGGTTCGATGGCATCTAACACATCGAGGAACATGCTGAGCCTTTGTTTCATATAAGTTACTTGCTGTTCCTTATCAGTAATGGATTTTCCCATTGATTCCACCTCATTTCCATTGTATATAGTAGCTGATAACTAAAGGAATATCAATAGTACACAAAAAATGCGGGAATAACAAAAAAATATTAATTGAATATTTACACTATTCGATTAATGTGATATAGTAGCATCAATCCTTTACGAGGGGAGGACAAGACGGATCACCGAACCATAAAGAACGCGATCGGAAAGAGGAGGCGATTCGAGCATTTAGGTGGCTTCACCGACAGTGCGATTATGGAAACGAACTGTAAACATAAAACATAAAGGCTCAGCCCGCAATCTGCCATGCAGAAACGGACTGAGCCTTTTATGTGTTTAAATCAATTCGTATGTCTCCACAATATCAATGGTCTCTTCAACAGAACGGACCATCGAGCAGTTTTTACGCGTCAGTTCCATCACGCGGGGCATTTTCGATTCATTGATATCGCCTTTGATGCGGAAATGCAGATGGACTTTTGAAACGCGGTCCGCTTCTTCGGCGACGCGGACGATTTCCTTCACTTCCACTTCGATGTCTTCTGCCGGCATCCGTTGCTTGTCCAGTACTTTGCGGATGATGCCTGCGCTGCAGATGGCCAGTGAAGAGACCAGCAACTGATAAGGGCGGAACCCGTATTCTTCATTGGTTGAGACGTGGAGCTCACCAAAAGGCAAATGCCCGGTAAATCCGTGTTCATTCATGGAAAATTTCATCTTGTATCTCCTCCTTATGTTAAAATTGTAGCGGAAACTTCCAAAAATAGAAAAGAACGTGCTCGTTCGGGGAGGCATTATGAAATATTATTTATCAAGCGCCCGCGCCCGCTTTTGGATTTTGGTTGCTATTGTGTCGATATCAGGGTTTTCGCAAGGCATGCTATTGCCGCTCATTGCCGTCATTTTCGAACAGGACGGCGTGTCATCTGCGCTAAACGGACTCAGTGCAACAGGCTTATACATAGGTATTATCGCTGTCGCTCCGTTCATGGAGCCACAGCTGAGAAAGTTCGGGTTTAAACCGCTGATTCTCGTGGGCGGCGCAATGGTCATCCTTGCACTGCTTGCGTTTCCATTATGGAAAAGCGTCTTGTTTTGGTTTATCTTGCGCATTTTGATCGGCGTAGGGGACCAGGCGCTGCATTTTTCGACGCAGACCTGGATCACCAGCACTTCGCCTCACCATAAGCTGGGCCGCAATATCGCGATCTATGGCATGTCATTTAGTGTCGGTTTTGGTGCAGGTCCGCTGTTCGTGCCGCTCGTCGAAGTGTTCGAAGCATTGCCGTTCATCATTTCCGGGGTTCTCTGCTTGATTGCCTGGTCGTTGGTATTTTTCCTGCGCAACGATTTTCCGGAGCATTCCGCCAGTTCAATGGGGGCCAAAGGAACCTTGCAGCGCTTTCAAACGGCTCTTGTCATCGGCTGGGTCGCTTTTTTGCCCCCGCTCGGCTATGGTTTTTTGGAAGCATCACTGAGCGCGATCTATCCGGTCTATGCTTTGCGCCAATCATTCGATATCAGTATGGTCTCCTATATTCTCGCTGCCTTTTCCATCGGAGCGATTGCGACGCAATTGCCGCTCGGTGAACTCAGTGACCGCATCGGACGGAAAAAGGTATTGATGATTGCGCTAAGCGGCGGGGGGATGGCGTTTTTGGTGGCGACGTTCTTTGAATCAAATGCCTGGCTCACGCTCGTTTTGTTTGTGGTGGCTGGCATGTTTGTCGGATCGACTTTTTCGCTCGGCATTTCTTATATGACTGACTTGATGCCGAAAGAATTACTGCCGACGGGAAATTTATTATGCGGTGTGGCATTCAGCGTCGGCAGTTTGCTCGGCCCAGCGGCAGGGGGCTTGTTCCTTGAAGTCACAGAGCAGCTGAGTTTCCTATTGCTGATCACCGGGATCTTATTGACCTTGTTCACCATCATCGCTTTTAAAGGGCCGCGCAAACAGACGGCCTAACTTCTGAAATTAATTTGGTGTTGTTAAAGTTTAGGGGCAGACGCTTCCTAAACTTTTTTAGTTCCATGAAAAAAAGCCACAGGCCCCGTATTCAACGGTTTGGCCTGTGGCTTGAATTATGTCAGCGTTTTGGGATCTTGATCTGCGTGCATTGCCATTTCAATGAAGAACCTGATTTCTTGATCGAATTGGCTGAAATGCTCACGCTTGAGCCGGAACTTATTGGTGTACTTAATTTTATTGCGCTGTTCTTCAGGGAGCAGGTTGTTGATCCACAACTCGGCTAATGCGGATGGTTCGTGGGAGGTGAGCGCAAGCAGTTCTGCGCCGATCTTTTCCCGCTGTCCAGGCCCGCCGCTGCAAATGGTGATAAACGAGTAATCGATTAAACCATCTTTTGACTTTTTAATAAAGGTCCGCATCGGCGCTGCAATTTTTCCAGCCCAAATCGGAGCCAGCAAAATCACCGGGCTGTATTCTCTCAGGTCAAAATCCAGTGGTGCCAAACGGGAGTCGCGCTTGATAAGGAAATCCATCAAGATCGATATATCTTTCCGTTTCTTTTGTTCTTTGATTTCGCGCAATTCGCACCCGATCCGGCTTTGCAGTTCTATCGCTAGCTTTTGATTGTTCTCGGAATGGGAGTAATAGACGATCAACGGCTTCATGACGATCCCTCCTGATTAGCTGGTTTCACCTGGGCTTTGGCAATAAGTGCCTTCAAAACCTGATGGACTGCTAAAAAATCAAATACATTGGCTGGAGTCGAGAGTATGCGAAGCGCGAATCAAAGAGCGGGAAACCTTCTATTTCAAGGTCAACAAGCACACCGCTTCCACTTGCGAAGTCTGCGGGAACATATCGATCGGCTGGATGTATTCGACGCGGTAAATCTTCGTCAATTGCTGCAAGTCTTTCGCAAGCGTGGACGGGTTGCAGGACGTATAGACAAAACGTTTCGGTTTTACTTTCAAGATGGTTTTCAAAAGCGAATCCGCAAGCCCGGTGCGCGGCGGGTCGACTGTCAACACATCCGGTACATACCCTTCCTTGCGCCAAGTATCGAGCCATTTTTCTGCTGTGCCCGTCACATAAGTGGCTTGGTGGCCTTGTTTTTTTGCGTTGGCTTTTGCATCGGCAACGCTTTCCGGGATGGTGTCCATGCCACGGATTTCACGGGCGGAATCCGCCAGCCACAGGCCGATTGTGCCGACGCCGCAGTACGCATCGACGACGGATTCCTTGCCGGTCAGTTTCGCCGCGCGCTTGATTTCATCGTAGAGCTTCACGGTCTGTTCCGGATTCAATTGGAAAAACGCACGGGCAGACAAGTCGAACGATAATTCGCCGAGTTCTTCGTGAATGGTCGGTTTCCCGAACAGCGTACGTGTCGTTTCGCCGAATACGAGTGAAGTTTTTTCGGTATTGACATTTTGGACGATGGACACCAAGTTCGGGTCGATTGCGCTCAATCGTTCGACGAGCACTTTTTCTTTCGGGATGTCTTTGCGCGTCGTGATGAGCACAAGCTGGATTTCGCCGGTTTTGACGGCTGTACGGACAGCGATCGTCCGGACCAGTCCTTTCATCGATTTGCCGTCGTAGATGGATAGGTTCAATTCTTCGATGATGCGCTTCGCGGCATTAGTGATTTTCACCGTATCCGGATGCTGGACGAGGCATTGTTCGATATCGAGCAGCTGTTGGGAGCCTTCCGCGAACAAGCCGGCCATTACTTTGCCGTCTTTCTTGCGTGTTTGGAACTGGCTCTTATTGCGGTAATGCCAAGGGTCGTCCATGCCGATCGTCTTGCGTACTTGGATGTCCGTCCCGCGCAAATAACGGTCGAGTGATTGCAATACCAGATCGCGTTTTTCAACGAGCTGCTGGCTATAGGATAAATGCTGCAATTGGCAGCCGCCGCATGTTTCAAAAATTGGGCACGGCGGCGTCTGGCGGTGGGGGGAAGCTTTACGGATTTTCAATATCCGGGCTTGTGCGAAATTATGTTTCACAATGGTCACTTGTGCTGTTACTTCTTCACCTGGCAGTGCGCCCGGAACGAAGACGACATTGCGCTTGAAAAAGCCGACCCCTTCTCCGTTAATGCCGAGCTTTTTAATGGTTAAGGGGAATTTCTGCCCCATTTCAATGATTGGTTTTTCAGTCATGCAGGTCACGTCCTTCAGTTGGTCATCCCTTCATTATACGCTTATTTGTATATGTCAGCCAGTGCTTCCGGCAAATTCGGGAACTCGAACTTAAATCCATGGTCGAGAAGGACGGTTGGCAGTGCCCGCTGTCCTTCGAGCACCAGCCTGCTTTTATCGCCGAGCGCCGCTTTCAACGCAAACGAAGGGGCAGGGATCCAATGCGGCCGGCCGAGCGCTCGCCCGATTTCCTTGCCGAACGCCTTCATGCGCTGCGGGTTCGGAGCTGTCACATTGAATGGGCCTGTAAGTTCTTTTTGTTCGATTGCGAAAAGAACCGCGCGCGCTGCATCGCGGACGTGGATCCACGACAGCCATTGTCTGCCGCTGCCGACTGTGCCCCCGGCGAACAATTTATACGGAAGCGCCATTAATGGTAGGGCGCCTTCTTCTTTTCCAAGCAGGATGCCGAAGCGCGCATAAGCGGCGCGGACGCCATCAAGTTGCGCCTGTTCGGCTAAGCTTTCCCAAGCGAGCACCGTTTCGGCAAGAAAATCATTGCCATATTCGCGGTCAGCTTCGGTATAGGTTTTGTATTCAGAAGCCGGATAGATTCCGATCGCGCTTGCATTGATGAGCACTTCCGGTTTTTTTTCAAGCGCTGAAATGATGCGCAGCACTTCTTTTGTCGCCGATACGCGGCTTTCATAAATTTTCTTTTTTTGTTTATCTGTCCACAAGCCATCGTTGATCGACGTACCGGCTAAGTTGACCAGCGCATCGATGCCTTCCAGCTGAGCTTCTGGGCGTGCCCCGTTAGACAGCCAGCGGACATACGTGATGCCTCGCTCTTTCGGTTTATCGGAACGTGTTAAAATAAACACTTCATGTCCTTTTTCCACCAGTAATTCCGTCAAGACAGAACCGAGAAACCCAGTGCCGCCAGTTATCGCTATTTTCATTTCCATCGCCTCCATTTCTATCCCATACCCAATTCGAGCGAAGCATATGCCAAGAGGGCGTGCAAAGTGTATAATGGTAGGAGAAGCGAGGGGAAATTGATGCCGATCATTACGAAAATAACCCGCGGAAAAAACAATCCGGAACGCTATAATATTTATTTGGAAGAAAAATTTGCGTTCAGTGTCGACGAAACTTTGATCATCCGCTACCAATTGACCAAAGGCAAAGAACTCGACCAGTGGACGATCGAAGAAATGAACTTTGAGGATGAAGTCCGCAAAGCATTCAATAAAGCGTTGCATTACCTTGGCTTCCGCATGCGCAGCGAGGGCGAAGTCCGCAAGAAGTTGAAGGAGAAGGAATTCGGCGAAGCCGTCATCGATGAAGCGGTCAAGAAGCTCTACGAACTCAGCTTCCTCGATGATCAGCAGTTTTCGGAAGCCTTGCTCCGAACACAAATTAAATCCGGCAAAAAAGGGCCGCGCGCAATCCAGCAGGATATGCAAAAGAGAGGAATTGATAAGGCTATGCAAAAAGATGTCTTAACCAATTACAGTGAAGAAGAGCAGCTCGAAGTCGCCACCGGCCTTGCGGAAAAAATTGCAGCGAAAGAACAGTCGAAAACCCCGAGCCAGGTCAAACAGAAAATCAATGATTCATTGATGAGAAAAGGCTATCCTTACGCGATCATCAAGCAAGCGATCGAAACCTTGGATCTTGAACGCGACGGAGACCAATGGCTCGACAGCGTCCGCCAACAAGGGGATAAATTATGGCGCAAGCACGAAAGCAAATTGTCGGGGAACGACCTGAGCCGGAAAGTGAAGCAAGGCCTGTATCAAAAAGGCTTCCCGGGCGATGTGATCAGCCAGTACATCGAAGAAAAGGAGCTTGAAGATGAGTGAACATAAACCATATTCACAAATGGACGAAACGGAACTGCGCAATGAAATCGCCCGTCTGAAAGAAAAAGCGCGCAAGGCGGAACAGCTCGGCATCGTCAATGAATTCGCGGTGCTCGAGCGCAAAGCCATCATGGCGGCATCGTTCCTGCTGGATCCAAAAGACTTTAAGCCAGGAGAAGTCTACCGTGTGGAAGGCGACCCGAATGTCTATTTCCAAATTGATTACTTAAAAGGCAATTTTGCCTGGGGTTACCGCATGGGCGGCGACAAGTATACGGAAGCGCTGCCGATTTCCATGCTCCGCCCATTAAAGGAAGGGAAGTGAATCGATGAAAGAAGTCATTGAGCAGTTAATCATCGAATTGAGAGAAAAAAATCCGCAGCTGTCTGAAGACAAAGCCCGGACGTGGATTGAACTTTTGGTATCCGATTTTGAATCTTCATACGCGAAAGCAGGATATGATTATCAAGGAACGGCAGTCGTCGAGAAAGTCGTGCGCCAGTGGATCGAAAGTTATGGCGATAAAATTCACGAATTTGCGGGGAACAACCCGAAATACGCACACCTTTTGCATGATTCTTAAACGATAAAAAACGGCCAGGGATAAGTACCCCGGCCGTTTTTCTGTTCAGTTATGGCTGAAATCGAGCTTTTTCCTCAATTTGTCTTCGCTGAAAATCCATCCTGTATAGGAGTTCAGGATGTTATGGTCCTCGTCCAGATGGGCAACCGCGACAAACGGATAATAATCGTTGCTGCGGTAGCGCAAATCGATCAAGCGGACTTCGTAGATTTCTCCGTATTGATTGATCTCCCAGCGATAAAGTGGGGAAAACGAGACGAAGGCATCCAGGTTCTTGTCTTTCATTGCCGTCTGGATCAAGTCGTTTTCAGGCATCGGCTTTTTCAGGAATTTATCATAGATATTGATCGAGCGGCCATATGCCTGGCCGACATAATGGTGCCGGTCGGTGTCAGCGGCGATGCGCCACTGAAAATAGCGCATCGTCGGCGCGACAAACACATCGTTCGTGCCCGGGATCGTATTGCGGATCGCCTGCTTGATCGCTGACTGCAGCGCAAAGCGCGAGACGTAATAGAAGAACAAGATGGCATACAAAATGCTCATCGTCCAAACCGGATCGGCTCCGAACGCCCAGATCATGAGGGCCACGACGTGTGCGCCGAAAATAATCGGGTCAAAAGTATTGATGACGCCGAGCGCCACCCAATGATTGGAAAATGGCCGGAGTGCCTGTGTACCGTATGAATTGAATATGTCCACAAATACATGCAGGAACACAGCCAGGAAAGTCCATAGCCATAAATGAAGCAAATTGGCTTCCGGGAAAATAAGGTAGATGGCGCCGGAGAGCAAAATAGGCCATGACAGCACGGCCGGCACTGAATGTGTTATGCCACGGTGATGGCGTATATACACCGCGTTGTCGCGCAGTTTTAAAACAGTATCGATATCGGGGATTTGTGAGCCGATAATGGTGCCGGTCATGACGGCAGTCCAAGTGGCCGGATGGGTAGCGACAACGGGATCGGCCATTGCCAACCCGCCGAGCGCAATGCCCATGACGATATGAGTTCCTGTATCCATCGACGCATCCCCCTTCTTTGCGAGCGTTTATAATATCTTGTGTGCTCGCCATTTGATAAAATAAGCATATTCCCTAAATATACATACCCGCTTCAGGGCCGGAATAATCAGCACGAACGGAGGCAGAAAACATAAATATGGACAAGCAACAATTTCAGCAGGATTTGATCGGCTGGTTCCGGAAAGAACAGCGGGACCTGCCTTGGAGACGTACAGCCGACCCTTACCAAATCTGGATTTCCGAAGTCATGCTGCAGCAGACGAGAGTCGATACGGTTATCCCTTATTATAAACGCTTTGTCGAGAAATTTCCCACTGTCGAATCTTTGGCGCAAGCTGAAGAAGAAAGTTTATTGAAGCTTTGGGAAGGGCTCGGCTATTATTCGCGTGCCCGCAACCTTCAGGCAGGCGTGCGAGAAGTCGCCGAACAATACGGGGGCATCGTGCCATCGACGCGCAAGGAGATTTCTTCATTGAAAGGCGTTGGTCCTTATACGGCAGGCGCGGTATTGAGTATTGCTTATGGCGTGCCGGAACATGCAGTCGATGGCAATGTCATGCGTGTGCTCAGCCGCATCCTCTTGATCGAAGAAGACATCGCCAAGCCAAAAACGCGCAAAGTGTTTGAACAGGCAGTAACAGAATTGATCAGCCACGAAGACCCATCTTCATTCAACCAAGGATTGATGGAACTCGGCGCGCTCATCTGCACGCCGACATCGCCAAAATGCCTGTTATGCCCGGTTCGCGATCATTGCGAAGCATTTCACGCCGGCAAGGAAACGGAATTACCGGTTAAGACAAAAGCGAAGAAAAATCGCAATGCCGATTTCGCGATGATGGCGATTTGGAGCGGGGACAAGCTTTTGATGGAGCAGCGCCCAGGAAAAGGCCTGCTTGCAGGCATGTGGCAGTATCCGATGCTCGAGCTGACCACGGCGCTTGAAGCGAATGAGATCGGTGAATTATATGCAGAGACATTAAACGGCGCGCTTTCTGATGTCGAGAAAATTACCGCTTTCAAACATGTCTTTTCTCATTTAACATGGAACGTGGATGGCTATTTGGCCAGAGCGGAAGAATTCACGCCGCCTGAAAACATGAACTGGGTGACACCGGAACAATTGGAGAATTTACCGATTGCCGGGCCCGGACAAAAAATGAAGACAGCTTTAGAGCAAAGAGGAGATGTAGCAAAATGACAGAACAAAAAGTGGCGTTAGTAACAGGCAGCAGCCGTGGGCTAGGAAAAGCGATGGCAATTGCGCTTGCGGAAGAAGGCTATGACATCGTCGTCAACTATGCGCGCAGCAAAACGGCTGCACTTGATACCGTAAAAGAAGTCGAAGCGAGAGGCAGAAAAGCGTTGCTCGTGCGCGCCAATGTGGGAGATGTCGAGAAACTGCGCGCCATGTTTGAGACGATCAAAGAAGAATTTGGCCGCTTGGATGTCTTCGTGTCAAACGCGGCATCAGGTGTTTTGCGCCCAGTTATGGAACTGGAAGAATCCCATTGGGACTGGACCATGAACATCAACGCCAAAGCGATGTTGTTCGGCGCGCAGGAAGCGGCGAAATTAATGGACAAAGGCGGCAAGATCATCGGCATCAGCTCGCTCGGCTCGATTCGCTATTTGGAAAATTACACGACGATCGGCGTGTCGAAAGCAGCCGTCGAATCGATCACCCGTTATTTGGCGGTGGAACTCGCGCCGAAAAATATCGCAGTCAATACCGTCTCCGGTGGGGCGCTCGATACGGAAGCGTTGAAGCATTTCCCGAACCGTGAGGAACTGCTCGGCGATGCGCGCGACAACACGCCAGCTGGGCGCATGGTCGAAATTGATGACATGGTGAAAACCGCGATGTTCCTCATTTCCGACCATGCCGATATGATCCGTGGTCAGACGATCATCGTCGACGGAGGTCGGTCTATCGTCATGTGATTCTCGCAACTTTCGGCTTATTGCTGTATGTTTTCAGAATTGATTGATATAATGAACGGGAGATAACATATAGTGATAGTTAGACGAAAAGGTGGGATGGTGCATGGCGGTTCCTGCGGAGGGTGAAACAATCCAGATCCACAGTTACAAGCACAACGGACGCATCCACCGTGTCTGGCAGGAAACAACTGTACTGAAAGGGACGAACAATATTGTGATCGGCGCGAACGAACGCACGCTGGTGAGGGAATCGGACGGCAGGACATGGTTGACGCGAGAACCGTCGATCTGTTATTTCCATGCCGAACATTGGTTCAACATCATCTGTATGCTGCGTGACGACGGCGTTTATTATTATTGCAATATCAGCTCCCCGTTCGTCTACAATAATGGATCGTTGAAATACATCGATTATGACTTGGATGTAAAAGTGTTTCCGGATATGTCTTACACGCTGTTGGATGAAGACGAATTTGAAGACCATAAGCGGCAAATGGGCTACCCAGAAGTCATCGATCAAATACTCTACCGAAATGTGGACAAGCTGATCAGCTGGATCAAGCAAAGAAGAGGCCCTTTTGCCCAGGACTTTATCGAAGTATGGACGAGCCGGTATGAATTTCATAAGCATAACCGGATTCATGATTAACATGGAAAACCTGTTGCCTGCCAACAGGTTTTTCGTTTTGAACAGAATGGAGTGAACAGTTTGAGCAGTATGAAACGCTATATGAAATTCGTCAAGCCCTATTATTGGCAGATTGCCTTGACGATCTTCATCGGGATATTCAAGTTTGCGATCCCTCTTTTTATCCCTCTTTTAATCAAAATCGTCATTGATGATATCATCGGCGCAGAGGCATTGTCGGATGCGGAAAAACTCAGCCAGCTTTATCTATGGCTCGGGGGCACGGCGATCGTGTTCTTCCTGCTGCGCCCGCCGATCGAATATTTCCGGCAATATTACGCACAATATGTCAGCAATAAAATTCTCTACGATATCCGCAGCTATCTTTACAGCCACCTGCAGCGCCTGAGCTTGCGCTATTATGCAAACACACGTGCCGGGGAAATCATTTCACGGGTCATCAATGATGTTGAGCAAACGAAGAACTTCGTCATGATCGGCTTGATGAATGTCTGGCTTGATGTCGCGACGATTCTCATCGCCATCATCATCATGCTTACCATGGACGTTTCCTTAACGATTGTTGCGCTATTGGCGTTTCCGTTTTATGCATTCAGCGTCAAGTATTTCTTCGGCCGCTTGCGTGATTTGACGCGCGAACGTTCCCAGGCACTCGCCAACGTCCAAAGTTATTTGCACGAACGCGTCCAGGGCATGAGCATCATCAAAAGCTTTGCGCTCGAAAAGCACGAAGAAAAGATTTTCAATAACACGAACGATCAATTCCTGGAAAAAGCGATCGACCATACGAAATGGAATGCCAAGGCATTCGCGGTCGTCAACACCATCACCGACGTGGCGCCGCTACTGGTCATCGGCTACGCCGGTTACCAGGTCATCCAGGGGAATTTGACGCTCGGGACGATGGTGGCGTTCATCGCCTATATCGAACGCTTGTATAATCCACTGCGCCGCCTCGTCAACTCATCAACGACACTCGTCCAGTCGCTCGCTTCGATGGACCGCGTCTTCGAGATGGTCGATGAAGAATACGACGTAACAGATAAACAAGGTGCGCGCGAACTTGGGCGCGTCGATGGCAAACTTGAATTCCATAACGTCTCGTTCCATTATAATGACGGGGGAAGCGAAGTGCTGTCGAACCTCAACTTCACGGTCCGCCCAGGAGAAACAGTGGCATTTGTCGGCATGAGCGGCGGCGGCAAATCGACGATCGTCTCGCTCATCCCGAGATTCTATGATGCCACGGAAGGCACGATCCGTATGGATGGCCACGACCTAAAAGACGTGACGATCCATTCCTTGCGCGATCAGATCGGCCTCGTCCTGCAGGATTCGATCCTGTTCAGCGAGTCGGTCAAAGAAAATATCCTGATGGGTAAACCCGATGCGACCGATGAGGAAGTCATCGCGGCAGCCAAGGCGGCGAATGCCCATGAATTCATCAGTAACTTGCCGGAAGGCTACGACACGAAAGTCGGCGAACGCGGCGTCAAGTTATCCGGCGGGCAAAAACAGCGCATCGCCATTTCCCGTGTCTTCCTAAAAGACCCTGCGATCCTCATCTTGGACGAAGCCACATCCGCACTCGACCTCGAAAGCGAGGCGCTGATCCAGGACTCCTTAGAACGCCTTGCGCACGACCGTACAACATTGATGGTCGCGCATCGTTTGTCGACCATCACCCACGCTGACCAAATCTTGGTCATCGACAACGGCCAATTGGCTGAACAAGGCACGCACGAAGAGCTGTTACAAAAGCGTGGCGTCTATTACAAACTATTCCAAGTGCAGAACATAGGTTAACTATTTCAAGCTCCCCAATTTTTGGGGAGCTTTTTTAATAGGAAGGAAGGCTTTCGCCAATCTCCCGAAAACTATTGCATTACTACTAATATTACGTATAATGGAAACACGGAGAATGTTCTGAATAATTTAAAATGAAGAAGGAGGATCTCTATGGACGAACGTAAAACCATCTTGGATGTGAAAGGGCTGCGCACTTCCTTTTTCACTGATGATGGAGAAGTACCGGCAGTCGACAACGTGGATTTCCATATCCGCCAGGGAGAAGTGCTCGGCATTGTAGGGGAATCAGGCTGCGGCAAAAGTGTTACCTCATTGTCCATAATGGGGCTGGTGCCAAGTCCTCCAGGTAAAATTGTCAGCGGGGAAATTTTATTCCAAGATAAGGATTTGACGAAACTATCCGATAAAGAAATGCGCCAGATTCGCGGCGACGATATCGCGATGATTTTCCAGGAGCCGATGACTTCACTGAATCCTTTGTTTACCATCGGCAATCAATTGCGCGAAGCGTTGAAGATCCACAAAAAGGATTGGTCGAAAAGCCAAATCCAGGAACGCGCTGTCGAAATGATGAAGCTGGTCGGCTTGCCACGCGCAGAAGCTTTGCTTAATGATTATCCTCACCAATTATCTGGAGGCATGCGCCAGCGCGTCATGATCGCGATGGCTTTATTGTGCGACCCGAAAGTGCTGATCGCCGATGAACCGACCACGGCACTCGACGTGACGATTCAAGCGCAGATCCTTAAATTGATCAAGAATTTAAATGAACGGCTCGATACCGCCGTCTTGCTGATTACCCATGACCTTGGGGTCGTCGCAGAAACTTGCGAACGCGTCGTTGTCATGTACGCGGGTAAAGTGGTCGAAGAAGGGCCAGTACATACCATTTTCAATGATCCGCAGCATCCATATACCCGCGGCCTTCTAGAAAGCGTACCCGATATGCGCTTCAAGAAAGAGCGGCTATACTCTATTCCAGGAAACGTGCCAAAACCGGGATCGATCAAAGTAGGCTGTAAATACGCAGCACGTTGTGAATTTGCTTTCGATCGTTGCCGTGTGGAAGACCCGGCATTATACCAGACGGCAGAAGACCACAAGACGCGCTGTTTCCTATTCGATCCAAAGGAGGCCGAGTCGCATGACAGAACCGTTGTTGAAAGTTGAAGGCTTAAAGAAATATTTTCCGGTTACGGGCGGCATGTTCGGCCGTGTCAAAGGGCAGGTCAAGGCAGTTGATGACATCTCTTTTTATGTAAATGAAGGCGAAACGCTTGGAATCGTCGGCGAATCGGGCTGCGGCAAGTCGACGACCGGGCGTATGCTTATGCGCTTGCTCGATCCGACAGAAGGCAAAGTGACATTTGACGGACAGGAATTGACCAGTTTGTCAGCGTCGGAAATGCGCAAGGCCAGACGCGACATCCAAATGGTGTTCCAGGATCCATATGCGTCACTCAATCCGCGCCACAGCATTGAAAAAATCTTGATGGAGCCGCTCAATGTCCATAATATCGGCGATCCGAAAGAGCGTAAACGCAAAGTTTACGAGTTTCTCGAAATCGTTGGGCTCAGCAGCTACCACGCTAAACGCTATCCGCATCAATTCAGCGGCGGCCAGCGCCAGCGTATTGGAATCGCGCGCGCGCTCATGACCAACCCGAAACTGATCATCGCTGATGAGCCGGTTTCTGCGCTTGATGTATCGATTCAAGCACAAGTGCTCAATCTGATGCAGGATCTGCAGCGCGATTTGAAACTGACGTACATATTCATCGCCCATGATTTGGGCGTCGTTCGCCATATCAGCGACCGCGTGGGCGTCATGTATTTGGGCAATATGGCGGAACTTGCGGATACAGAAAGCCTGTATGAGAAGCCGCTTCATCCTTATACGCAAGCGCTGCTATCGGCAGTGCCTGTTCCGGATCCTGATTTTGTCCGCGAGGAAGTAGTGATTAAAGGGGATGTGCCGAGCCCAGCAAACCCGCCATCTGGCTGCCGCTTCCATACACGCTGCCCATTCAAGATGGATATCTGCTCGCAGGAAATTCCGCGTTTTGCGGAAGTTGAACCAGGTCATTCTGTGGCTTGCCACCTCTATGAGGAATGCAGGCCGCAATGATAATAAAAAAACAAAACGGAGGGGTTATTTTGGGGAAAAAGAAAATTGTATCAATCGCTTTCCTGATGCTGCTTTTGCTGTCCACAGCGCTTTACGGCTGTTCAGGCGGTGATTCGGAGTCAGGCGGAGAAGGCGGAGAATCAGGCGACGAAAAAGTCCTGATCTTTGGCCGCGGAGGCGACTCGGTTTCACTGGATCCAATCACGGTTACAGATGGAGAGTCTTTCAAAGTAACGAAAAACATCTTCGATACATTGATCAATTTCGGTGAGCAGGATACGGAAATTGAAGCAGGTCTTGCCAGCGATTGGGAAGCTTCTGAAGATGGCTTGACTTATACGTTCCAATTGCAAGAAGGCGTCACGTTCCATGATGGAACGGATTTCAACGCAGAAGCAGTTGTCGCAAACTTTGAACGCTGGGCTGCTGGAGATGCAGACCAATTCCCGTACTATAAATCAATGTTTGGCGGATTTGGCGAAGAAGAAGAACACGTCATCGAATCTGTTGAAGCGACTGGCGATTACGAAATCGTCATTACATTGAAGCGCCCACAGGCACCATTCTTGAAAAACTTGGCGATGAGCCCGTTCGGCATCGCATCACCGACAGCATTTGAAGAAGCTGGCGAATCATTCGGCGACAATCCAGTCGGCACAGGCCCATTCAAGTTCGTTGAATGGCAGCGCAATGACACGGTAACAATCGAGAAATTCGATGATTACTGGGTGGATGGAGAGCCGAAACTCGATCAAGTCGTGTTCCGTGCAATTCCAGATAACTCAGCTCGCTTGAATGCATTATTGTCTGGCGAAATCGATTTGGCTGACGGCATTACGCCATCAGATTCAGAAACGATCGAAAGCGATGAAAACCTGCAATTGTTCGAACGTCCGTCGATGAACGTCGGCTACCTTGGTTTGACGACTACTCGTGAGCCATTCGACGATCCGAAAGTCCGCCAGGCGATGAACCATGCGATCGACCGCCAGGCAATTGTTGATTCATTCTTCGAAGGCCGTGCAGAAGTCGCCAAAAACCCGATGCCTCCGGTAATCAGCGGTTATAACGACAGCATCGAAGGATATGAGTACGACCCTGAAAAAGCGAAAGAACTATTGGCTGAAGCAGGACTTGAAGAAGGCTTCACAATGGAACTATGGGCAATGCCGGTTCCACGTCCGTATATGCCGGATGGCCAAAAAGTAGCGGAAGCAATCCAAAGTGATTTGGCGGAAGTCGGAATCACAGCTGAAATCGTTTCTTACGAGTGGGCAACATACCTCGAAAAAGCGGCAGCAGGAGAAGCGGATGCATTCCTTCTTGGCTGGACAGGCGATAACGGCGATGCGGATAACTTCTTGTATGTATTGCTTGACCAAGACAATATCGGTTCAAACAACTACACATACTACGAAAACCAGGATCTTCACGATATCTTGATCGAAGCTCAAACAGAAGTTGATGAAGATGCCCGCAACGAATTGTACATGCAGGCTCAGGAAATCATCCACGAAGACGCGCCATGGGTACCGCTTGCGCACTCTACACCGCTTCTTGCCGGTGGGACGAACGTAATCGACTTTAAAGCGCATCCAACTGGCTCTGATAAACTGTCTTCAGTAGATTTGGAGTAGGCGTTTCTTTGGGGGAGAGGTCATACTGATTTCTCCCCCTTTTCAATACATAATGCAATTGAGATGGAGAGGTGAAGAAGATGCTTCACTATATCGGGCAGCGGCTTTTGCAATTGATTCCTGTCTTACTCGGAATGACGTTTATCGTCTTTATGATCATCCGGGCAATTCCAGGCGATCCTGCACAGGTCATCCTTGGGCAACAAGCATCCGAAGAAGCAATTAAAGCATTACGGACCAGTCTGGGGCTTGATAATCCCTGGTACATCCAATATTTCGATTACTTAAAAGGCCTGGTTACGGGCGACATGGGGGATTCACTGCGTACCCGTTCACCTGTTTCAGAAGAAATTTGGCCATATCTGGCAGCGACATTTGAATTATCTTTATTTGCGATCATCATTGCCGTCGTCATCGGAATCAATGCGGGAATCATCTCTGCATGGTTCCAGAACTCGTGGTTCGATTATACAGCGATGGTGCTAGCCTTGATCGGCGTTTCCATGCCGATCTTCTGGCTCGGCCTCATGAACCAATGGATTTTCTCGATTGAACTCGGTATATTGCCGACGACAGGGCGTGAAAACGTCCGGGACCCAATCAATAACATCACCAATTTTTATGTGTTGGACACCATCATTCAAGGCGATTTCAACCAATTGGCGACCGTATTGAAGCATTTGGTGCTTCCAGGCACGGCGCTAGCCACCATTCCGATGGCGATCATCGCGCGGATGACACGCTCTTCAATGCTTGAAGTCATGCGTTCGGATTATGTCCGGACAGCGCGCGCTAAAGGCGTCAAGATGTTCTGGGTCGTCTACAAGCATGCATTGAAAAATGCGATCATTCCAGTTCTTACAATCATTGGCTTACAGATGGGCTTATTGCTCGGCGGCGCCATTTTGACAGAAACCATTTTCGGATGGCCAGGCATCGGGCGCTATATTTATGAAGCGATCGGTTTCCGCGATTATCCGGTTATCCAATCCGGCATCCTAGTCGTCGCATTTATATTCGTTATGATCAATCTCTTCGTCGACTTGCTTTACGGCTTGGTCGATCCGAGGATCAAATATGATTAGGAAGGGGGAGGAGCACATTGGCTGAAACAGCAGCAGCAGACAAGCAGGAAATGCAAAAAGTCGCCGGTCCTTGGAAAGAGGCATGGCGCGGATTCCGCAAAAGTAAAGTCGCGGTCGTCGGCATGGGCATCGTCATTTTCTTCATTCTTTTGGCGATTTTCGGTCCGTTATTTACACCGCAAGGCATCAACGAACAAAATCTTTCCCAGCGGCTTCTGCCTCCTTCCGGCGATCATTGGATGGGTACAGACGATTTCGGCCGCGATATCTTGTCGCGTGTCGTATACGGAGCGCGCATCTCGCTATGGGTTGGATTCCTGGCGGTTATCGGCTCGGTAGTTGTCGGCAGTATTCTCGGCATTTTGGCCGGCTATTATGGGCGCTGGGTTGATACTATCATTTCCCGGTTGTTCGATATCATGCTGGCATTCCCCAGTATTCTTCTTGCGATTGCGGTGGTATCGGTTCTTGGGCCGTCCCTGCGCAATGCATTGATTGCGATTGCCATTATCAACGTTCCGAACTTCGGACGCTTGATCCGATCGAAGGTATTGAGCATTAAGGAAGATGAATACATCATGTCAGCGAAAGCGATCGGCATGAAAGACAACCGCATCTTGGTTTCGCATATTTTGCCGAACTCCATGGCGCCGGTTATCGTCCAAGGCACGCTCGCGATTGCGACAGCGATCATTGAAGCGGCGGCACTCGGCTTTCTCGGGCTCGGAGCGCAGGCACCTTCCCCGGAATGGGGCAAGATGTTGGCCGATTCCCGCTCGTACTTGACCAATGCACCGTGGACGATGATTTTCCCAGGTGTGGCGATTATGTTGACCGTACTTGGATTTAACTTAATGGGAGACGGGCTGCGCGACGCACTCGACCCACGAATGAAATCATAAAAAAACGCCCGGAAATTTTCCGGGCGTTTTTTATATGGCGTTTTCGATATCTCTGTCGACTTCTTCGCTATGGTAATTATGGTACGCGATGATCAGCAAGTCCAAATGCTCCAAATGCTCTTCGTAGTCAAGCAGGGCAGAGAGGACATGCATCAAATGGTAAACTGAAAATTCGTCTTCTTCGACTTCAGTCGATAGATTGATTTCCTTAACGAAAATCGACATGACTTCGTTGCGTTTCAACACCGCATCCGGCCCTGAACTTTCGCTATGTTCCGGACGGATTTTTCCGATGTATTTCATATAAAGCTGTTCATGGTAGCTCGCCAAGCTCTCGAGTCGTTCCTGAACCATCATATGGAATTGTTCGGGCAGGTCGCGCAGTTCATTCTCATAACGGTTCAGGCGCCGCAAAACTTCGAGGCTCTTTTTCGATGTGGCAATCATCTGCCTATAGAGTACCAGCTTGCGTGCTTTTGTATACTGCTGCTTTTTCGTATAACTGCGTTCTTCTTTATAAAATGAATACCATTGGTCCACTTTCACCAGCTTCTCGGTCAATTTGTCTATATCTTCTTTTACCGAGGAATGATCGGAAGCATGGCGAATCGAAATCCGGATCCACCGTATGACATCTTCGCTGACGGAATGGATTGACTGGAACAAGCGCGTTTCGTATTTTGGCGGCAAAAAGATCATATTGACGATAAAAGCCGATAAAATCCCCAATAACACTGTCAGGAATCGCAAAGAAGCGAAGACGAGGAAGTCATCCGATTGCGAGTCCATAATGATGATCAAAGTGACCAATGTCAGGGGAACTGTATTTTCCAGCTTTAATTTCAGCATAATGATAATCGCTAAAATAGCAGCGACGCCAATCGTCAAATAGTTCGGGCCAAGCGTCAACACGAAGATAACGGCAATCGAAGCACCAATCAAATTGCCGTAAACTTGGTCGAGTAACGTCAGGTATGACCGGTAAATGGAAGGCTGTATGGCGAAAATCGCCGCTACCCCTGCAAATACTGGCGTCGGAAGTTCAAGAAGCGTCGCCAGAAACAAGGCAAGTGATATAGCGATACCGGTTTTGAATATGCGCGCACCGAGTTTCATCGGCAAACACCCCCTTCAGAAAGGAATCCGTTTTTACAATTGGGCAAATGCATGCTCTACCGCCCGAATCGACGTATCGATATCTTCCTCTGTATGTTCAGTGGTCAAAAACCAGGCTTCGTATTTGGAAGGCGCCAAATTGATGCCTTGTTCAAGCATCAGTTTAAAGAAACGCCCGAACATTTCGCCATCCGTTGCTTCTGATTGTTCGTAATTTTTCACTTTTTGATCAGTGAAATAAATTGTCAACGCGCCTTTTAAACGATTGATCGTAATCGTGACACCGTGTTTGTCAGCAGCAGCCAAAATTCCTGCTTCAAGGCGCGCACCGAGTTGGTCCATGCGTTCGTAAACACCTTTTTCTTGCAACACTTCAAGACAGGCGATGCCTGCTTGGATCGAAGCCGGATTGCCGGCCATCGTCCCTGCCTGATAAGCGGGCCCGAGCGGGGCGACCGTTTCCATGATTTCACGCTTCCCGCCGTATGCACCGATCGGCAAACCGCCGCCGATGATTTTTCCAAGCGCCGTCAAGTCCGGCTCAAGTCCGAGTAAGTTCTGCGCACCGCCGTAATGAAAGCGGAAAGCCGTAATGACTTCATCATAGACAATCAATGCACCTTTCTCTTTCGCCAGTGCATGGACTTCTTCAAGAAATCCCTCTTCCGGTTCAACAATGCCGAAGTTGCCGACAATCGGCTCGACGAGGATGCAGGCAATTTCGTCTCCCCAACGGTTAATCGCTTCGTTGAATGCCCCCGGATCGTTAAAAGGAATCGTGATGACTTCTTCAGCGATCGATTTCGGGACGCCTGCCGAATCAGGTGTGCCGAGTGTAGCGGGGCCGGAACCAGCCGCAACGAGCACTAAATCGGAATGGCCATGATAGCATCCGGCGAATTTCATGATTTTGGTCCGTCCTGTGTAGGCACGTGCTACGCGGATGGTCGTCATGACCGCTTCTGTCCCGCTATTGACAAAACGGACTTTATCCATCGCAGGCATCGCTTGTTTCAGCATTTTGGCGAATGTCACTTCGTGCTTTGTCGGGGTGCCGAATAATACACCTGTTTCAGCAGCATGGGCAATGGCTTTCGCGATATGCGGGTGGCCATGGCCTGTGATGATCGGGCCGTAAGCCGCTAAATAATCGATGTATTTATTTCCATCTACATCATAAAAATGGGCGCCTTTTCCATAATCCATCGCGATAGGAGAGCCGCCTCCTACAGCTTTATAAGAGCGGGAAGGGCTATTAACCCCGCCGACAATATGTTCTAACGCTTCTTGGTGCAATTGTTCGGAAATCGAGTGATCCATAAAATGCCTCCTAAAATAATCTATTCCTTATTGTAGACAATATCAGCTGCAAACGCCAAAGAAATTGAAAGTAATGAAACCGTCCGGTACGATAGAAGAAAGAAAAGGAGTGATGGGTTTGGCTACATTAGAAGGATTGGCAGCACCTGACTTTACATTGCAAAATGAACAAGGCGAAACAATTTCCCTATCGGATTATGCAGGGAAAAGATACGTAGTGCTCTATTTTTATCCGAAAGATATGACACCGGGTTGTACGACCCAAGCATGCGATTTCCGCGATGCCGAAAAAGATTTCTCGGAGCTTAACGCGGAGATTTTGGGCGTCAGTGCAGATTCCAAAGAACGCCATCAAAAATTCATCGACAAGCACGGCTTGCCATTTTCGCTTCTCGTTGACGAGGATCACCAAGTGTCTGAAGCTTATGGGGTTTGGAAGCTCAAGAAAATGTACGGCAAAGAATTCTGGGGCATCGAGCGCTCGACATTCTTAATCGACCCGACAGGCACCGTCATCAAGGAATGGCGCAAAGTGAAAGTGAAAGAACATATCAAAGAAGTGTTGGAAACTGTAAAAGCAATCAGCGGTGACTGAGAGAGGAAGAATCTGATGGACGTCCTATTTACATTTGTGCCAAGAGAAAACCAGCAGGAACGGCTTCAAGCGGAATTCCCTGAAGTGAATTTCCGCTTCTTATATAAGGACAAGTCATTTTTGCCGACAGCCGATATTGTTGTCACATACGGAGAGGATTTAACAGCGGAAGATATCGAAAGCGCTGAAAACTTGAAATGGATCATGGTGGCAAGTGCAGGCATCGAAAAAATGCCCCATGCTGCCATAGCAAAAAAGGAAATCATCGTTTCGAACGTCAAAGGAATCCATAAAACTCCGATGGCGGAATCCGCATTGGCCCATGTGCTGTCGCTCAAACGCTCCTTGCCATTCATTTATGAGAGCCAGCGCAACAGGGAATGGAACCGGAAAACCAAATCATCCGAATTGGCAGGCTCCACCGCTGTCCTGTTGGGACCTGGGGCAATCGGTTCGGAAATCGGCCGCTTGCTCCAAGCATTCGGAGTTAAGACGATCGGCTGCAACCGTTCGGGAAATGATGCTGAGTATATGGATGAAATGGTTTCTATTGAAAATGTATCAGCCGTTCTTCCAGATGCTGATATCGTGCTCTCCGTATTGCCGAGCACGAAAGAAACTTATCATCTATTGAAGAAAGAGCATTTCCAGGCGATGAAAGAAGATGCGATTTTCATGAATTTAGGCCGAGGTGATCTGGTGGAAGACCAAGTGATGCTTGGAGCGCTGGAAAACGGCGAAATTGGTTATGCTGTATTGGATGTTTTCGAAGAAGAGCCGCTGCCGGCAGACCACCCGTATTGGAAGATGGACAATGTCATCGTTTCCCCGCATGTTTCGAGCCATTCCGGAAAATACGTCGAGCGCGCCTTGGATATTTTCATTCCGAATTTACACGATTGGATCGAAGGCGATAAATCACCATCAAATCCAGTGGATATGAAAAGGGGTTATTGAAGATGAAAATCTATACGAAAACAGGAGATAAAGGAACGACTTCACTTGTATACGGCAGCCGCGTCAAAAAGAACGACCCGCTCGTCGAAGCCTATGGAACGTGTGACGAAGCCAACACGATGATCGGTCTCGGTGTAGGGCATTTGAATGGAGAATTTTTCGAGCAAAAAGAAGCTCTTTGTGAAATCTTCCATCAGATCCAAACAATTCTCTTCCACGTTGGAGCGGAATTAGCGACCCCGGCAGGAAAAGAAGTGAAATGGAAACTTGAGGAGGAACATATCACTCGACTGGAAACATGGATCGATGAATATGACGCAGAACTCCAACCACTTAGTAACTTCATCTTGCCAGGCGGCCATCCCGCAGGAGCGGCATTTCATGTAGCCCGGACGATCGTGCGCCGCGCCGAGCGCAATGTTATTGCAATAGGGGAAGGCGTCTCGCCTAACGTACTGGCATATTTGAACAGGCTTTCCGATTTTCTCTTTGTCGCAGCACGATTCGTCAACCAGCAACTAGGTTCTAAAGAAAAAGGGCTTCACGCAGAGTAAGCAGAAACTTCAAGCAGTTGGGTTCTATACCCGGCTGCTTTTTTAATTCAAAAATTAGGCAGTTGAATAAACAGAAAATTAGCGTCCTATAGCGATTTCTTGACACGCCAAGGTTTTTTTAGGTACACTAATTATAACGATTACAATGTAAGAATATATATGAAGTGAGGTGCCCAGCGATGTCTGAAGCCCAATTGAAAGACGCACTCGATACATTGAAGTCTACAGGTGTCAGAATTACACCACAGCGTCATGCGATTTTGGAGTTTATGATTCATTCTACATCGCATCCGACAGCAGATGATATTTATCGCGCGCTTGAAAAAGCCTTCCCCAATATGAGTGTAGCCACCGTTTATAATAATTTGCGTGTTTTCAAAAAAGCAGGGCTGGTAAAAGAATTAACCTACGGGGATTCTTCAAGCCGCTTTGATTTTGTCACACACGATCATTATCATATGATCTGTAACGAGTGTGGGAAGATTGTCGATTTCCATTATCCTGGATTGGACGAAGTGGAACATCTGGCGTCCCATGTAACAGGCTTCCAGGTGGATTACCACCGTTTGGAAATCTACGGTACATGCCGCGATTGTTATAGCGAGTCAGCTAAAGCCCAATAAAAAAGAATGCCCGCCGATTTGGCG
>NZ_CP013659.2:3200000-3272500 GCF_001465795.2 Planococcus rifietoensis
ATGTACCGGGGCTAAACGGATTACCGAAGCTGTGGATGGACATCGTAGATGTCCGTGGTAGGAGAGCGTTCTAAGGGCGTTGAAGTCAGACCGGAAGGACTGGTGGAGCGCTTAGAAGTGAGAATGCCGGTATGAGTAACGAAAGACGGGTGAGAATCCCGTCCACCGAATGCCTAAGGTTTCCTGAGGAAGGCTCGTCCGCTCAGGGTTAGTCGGGACCTAAGTCGAGGCCGATAGGCGTAGACGATGGACAACAGGTTGATATTCCTGTACCACCTCCCCGCCGTTTGAGCAATGGGGGGACGCAGAAGGATAGGGTGAGCGTGCCGTTGGTTGTGCACGTCCAAGTTGTGAGATGAGAAACGAGGCAAATCCCGTTTCTATACAACATCAAGCAGTGATGGCAAGAGGTTTACCTCAGAGTCCCTGATTTCACACTGCCAAGAAAAGCCTCTAGCGAGGCGGGAGGTGCCCGTACCGCAAACCGACACAGGTAGGCGAGAAGAGAATTCTAAGGTGAGCGAGTGAACTCTCGTTAAGGAACTCGGCAAAATGACCCCGTAACTTCGGGAGAAGGGGTGCTCTGGTAGGGTGTTACAGCCCGAGAGAGCCGCAGTGAATAGGCCCAGGCGACTGTTTAGCAAAAACACAGGTCTCTGCAAAACCGTAAGGTGACGTATAGGGGCTGACGCCTGCCCGGTGCTGGAAGGTTAAGGGGAGTGCTTAGCGCAAGCGAAGGTGCGAACCGAAGCCCCAGTAAACGGCGGCCGTAACTATAACGGTCCTAAGGTAGCGAAATTCCTTGTCGGGTAAGTTCCGACCCGCACGAAAGGCGTAACGATCTGGGCACTGTCTCAACGAGAGACTCGGTGAAATTATAGTACCTGTGAAGATGCAGGTTACCCGCGACAGGACGGAAAGACCCCGTGGAGCTTTACTGTAGCCTGATATTGAATTTTGGTGCAACTTGTACAGGATAGGTAGGAGCCAGAGAACCCGGAGCGCCAGCTTCGGGGGAGGCGTCGGTGGGATACTACCCTGGTTGTATTGAACTTCTAACCCACAAGCCTTAGCGGCTTGGGAGACAGTGTCAGGCGGGCAGTTTGACTGGGGCGGTCGCCTCCTAAAGAGTAACGGAGGCGCTCAAAGGTTCCCTCAGAATGGTTGGAAATCATTCGCAGAGTGTAAAGGCACAAGGGAGCTTGACTGCGAGACGGACAGGTCGAGCAGGGTCGAAAGACGGACTTAGTGATCCGGTGGTTCCGCATGGAAGGGCCATCGCTCAACGGATAAAAGCTACCCCGGGGATAACAGGCTTATCTCCCCCAAGAGTCCACATCGACGGGGAGGTTTGGCACCTCGATGTCGGCTCATCGCATCCTGGGGCTGTAGTCGGTCCCAAGGGTTGGGCTGTTCGCCCATTAAAGCGGTACGCGAGCTGGGTTCAGAACGTCGTGAGACAGTTCGGTCCCTATCCGTCGCGGGCGCAGGAAATTTGAGAGGAGCTGTCCTTAGTACGAGAGGACCGGGATGGACACACCGCTGGTGTACCAGTTGTTCTGCCAAGAGCATCGCTGGGTAGCTATGTGTGGCCGGGATAAGTGCTGAAAGCATCTAAGCACGAAGCCCCCCTCAAGATGAGATTTCCCATTGCGCAAGCAAGTAAGATCCCTCAAAGACGATGAGGTAGATAGGTTCGGGGTGGAAGCGTGGCGACACGTGCAGCTGACGAATACTAATCGATCGAGGACTTAACCAATAAACTGAAACGCGAGTTTCCCACAATGTCGATTTATCCAGTTTTGAGCGAACAAGCTCAACAAGTCCAGTGATGATGGCAAAGAGGCCACACCCGTTCCCATCCCGAACACGGAAGTTAAGCTCTTTTGCGCCGATGGTAGTTGGGGGTTTCCCCCTGTGAGAGTAGGACGTCGCTGGGCAAGTAGAAAGGCCGTTACCGGTTCATTCCGGTAACGGCCTTTTTTGTATGAAAATTTTTCTTATTTCTTGTGAAGATAGTTTTTCAAAGGTAGGCTAAAGATAAGGAGAGGTGGAGTGAAGATGAGTAATCTATATACTTATGAAGTAAAGCAAGCGGATGGCAACATGGAACAGCTAGAAAATTTTAAAGGAAAACCGTTGGTTATTGTCAACACAGCAAGCAAATGCGGGCTAACTCCGCAGTTTGAGGGTTTACAGCATCTGTATGAGAAATATAAAGATCAAGGTTTAGAAATTCTCGGGTTTCCTAGTGGTCAATTCAATGATCAGGAATTCCACACGCAAAAGGAAACACAGGAGTTTTGTCGTAAGAATTACGGAGTGAGCTTTCCCGTCTTTTCTAAAATAGACGTAAATGGAGAACTTGCTGATCCACTTTTTAAGTATTTGACTTCTTGGGGTACAAATGACGTAAGTGGAGAGATTAAATGGAACTTTACTAAGTTTCTAATTGATCGCCAAGGAACCATTATTCAGCGTTACGAACCTCAGGTTGAACCAGAACAAATGGAGAAAGATATACAGAAAATTTTATGATCCATTAGTCGGAATAGTTTTACTTTTATCAGTTTCTTGACACCCCCTGAAACCGCTGATAACCTTACAATAATATTCAAAAGGAAGCAGGAGGCGTGTCAATTATGTGGGAATCAAAATTTCTTAAAGAAGGGTTAACCTTCGATGATGTATTGCTAGTGCCAGCTCATTCAGAAGTGTTGCCGAAGGATATTGATTTGTCAGTAGAACTGACGCCGAAAATCAAGCTGAACATTCCAATTATCAGCGCTGGGATGGACACTGTGACGGAAGCAAAAATGGCTATTTCAATGGCGCGTCAAGGCGGCCTAGGGGTCATTCATAAAAACATGAGCATCGAAGAGCAGGCTGAACAGGTAGTGACTGTCAAACGTTCGGAAAATGGCGTTATTACAGATCCTTTCTACCTGACTCCTCAGCACCAGGTTTACGATGCTGAACATTTGATGGGGAAATACCGTATTTCGGGTGTGCCGATTGTTCAAAGTGAAGAAGATCTTACTTTGGTGGGCATTATCACTAACCGCGACCTCCGCTTTATCCAGGATTACTCTTTAGAAATTAAAGACGTTATGACGAAAGAGAAGTTAGTGACGGCTCCGGTCGGTACTACTCTAGAAGATGCTGAAAAAATTCTTCAGCAATACAAAATCGAGAAGTTGCCGATTGTGGATCAGAACGGCATGCTAAAAGGCCTTATTACTATCAAGGACATCGAGAAAGTGATCGAGTTCCCGATTGCTGCAAAAGACGCCCAGGGACGGTTGCTTGCTGGCGCTGCTGTTGGTGTTACGTCGGATACGATGAAACGCGTTGAACAATTGGTGAAAGCTCATGTCGATGTCGTGGTCATTGATACAGCCCATGGTCATTCGGCAGGCGTATTGAACATGGTCAGCCAGATCCGCGATGCCTATCCTGAACTGACGATTGTGGCAGGGAATGTGGCTACTGCAAGTGGAACGAAAGCTTTGATTGAAGCTGGTGCTGATATCGTAAAAGTGGGCATTGGACCAGGTTCTATTTGTACAACACGCGTTGTTGCCGGTGTAGGAGTACCGCAAATTACAGCTGTTTATGATTGCGCTACTGAGGCCCGTAAACATGGCAAAGCGATTATCGCTGATGGGGGCATTAAGTTCTCAGGCGATATCATCAAAGCGCTAGCTGCAGGCGGACATGTCGTTATGCTTGGCAGCTTGCTTGCAGGAACAACTGAAAGCCCAGGAGACACAGAAATCTTCCAAGGCCGCCGTTTCAAGACCTACCGCGGCATGGGATCGATTGCTTCTATGGAAAAAGGATCGAAAGACCGTTATTTCCAAGATGAAGCGAAAAAATTGGTGCCGGAAGGAATTGAAGGGCGCTTGCCTTATAAAGGGCCTCTTACAGATACGATCCACCAATTGCTTGGAGGCATTCGTGCAGGTATGGGTTATTGTGGAACAAAAGATTTGGCGACACTCCGTGAAGAAGCACAATTTATCCGCATGACGGGTGCAGGATTGATCGAAAGTCATCCGCATGATGTACAAATTACAAAAGAATCACCGAATTACTCAATGTAAGACGAGAAGCCTCTCTAAGGATTCCTAGAGAGGCTTTTTTTCGTTTTGCTTTCAGAGAGTATGATAAAATAGCAAAAGGAATGAATTGATGGAGGACAACTGAGTGAAAAGTTTAGTGAAATGGGTTCAGATATTGATGGTAATGGCTGTAGCTCTGATGATTGTGATGCCGAATCGCGTGCAGGCGGAAGAAACTGTTCCGGTGTTGGCGGATGCGGCCATTGTCGTAGATGCAGAGACCGGACAAATTTTATACGGACAAAATGATGAAGCCGTCCTTGGTATTGCTTCTATGAGCAAAATGATGAGTGAGTACCTTTTGTTTGAAGCGATCGAGCAAGGTATCGTCAGTTGGGACGATGAATATGAAGTGACGGATTATAGCCACCGGATTTCGCAGGATTTACGCTTGAGCAATGTTCCGCTGCGCCGGGATGGTTCCTATACGATGAAGGAGTTATATGAAGCGATGGCGATTTACTCGGCGAATGCGGCGACGATTGGCATTGCTGAAACGATTGCGGGTACTGAGAAAGAGTTTGTCCAGATGATGAATGATAAGGCGAAGGAAATGGGTATTGAAGATGCACATTTCGTCAATTCAACTGGCCTTAATAATTCATTTCTATTGGGCATGCACCCTGAGGGGACGGGAGAAGATGAAGAAAATACGATGTCTGCCCGTTCGGTTGCCATACTGACTAAAGCCTTGCTGGATGATTACCCCGAAATTCTGGATACTGCTAAAATTCCAGAATTGATGTTCCGGAAAGGAACGCCTGACCAGATCCGCATGGTCAATTGGAATACGATGCTTCCTGGGATGGACCATGAATATGAAGGCGTGGACGGTTTGAAAACCGGAACGACGGATTTTGCGGGCCATTCCTTCGCAGGGACTGCCAAACGTGACGGAATCCGGTTGATTGCGATAGTGATGAAAGCGGTCGATGCTGAAGGAGAAGGTTCCTACGATGCTCGTTTTGATGCAACGCGTGCATTACTAGATTACGGCTTTGGATTTCAAGAAACGGAGATCATGAAAGCAGGCCAGCAATTTATGGGGCAGGAATCCCTCCCTGTTGCAAAAGGTGAAAAAGAGCAAGTAGCGATAGCGGTTAAAGAACCGGTTCGTTTGCTGGTCCCGTCTGCTCAGCAAGAGGCGTACCGCACCGAGCTTGAATTGACAGAAGGAGCCCCGATCGAGGCAGCTGTAGAGGAAGGCCAACTTGTAGGTAAGGTAAGAGTTTTGGATTCTGAAGACAATGAAGTGGAGTACTTGAAAGGCGAAAAGCTCGCTGCGGATGTAGCAGCGACAGAAACGGTAGAGCGCGCCAATTGGTTTGCCATTTCCATGAAAAGTGCTGCGGATTTCATTAAGGGGTTATTTTGAGAAAAACCAGCTCATCTTTTAGCAGATGAGCTGGTTTTTGTTATATTCCAGCATGCCATCAATTGGCCGATGCCTTGCTGGATTTCGTTTTCGTCAAGTCCTCCAAAACCGAGGACGATTTTTGGTGAAGTTGATTTTTGCTTAAGCAGGTCGTAATTCTGCATCGCGAATACACGGATTCCGGCATCACTTGCCAAGGAAACTAAGTTTTGTTCTGTGCGTTCGGTATCGATGGTCAACACGACATGCATGCCTGCTTGCTCGCCGGAAACAGTCACTAGTGGTTGATAAGGGTCAAGTGCTTGCATCAGGCATTCGAGTTTTTTCCGGTACAGTTTGCGCATGCGGTTTAAATGCCTTGAAAAATGGCCTTTTTGCATGAAGGTCGCGACGATTTGCTGGTCGATGCGCGGTACGGTGGACGTGTAATGCAAAAAGGTCTTGCGGTAGGCGTTCAACAGCCTTGGCGGCAGCACGAGATAAGCGATGCGCAACGAAGGCATGATTGATTTGGAGAAGGTACTTACATAAATGACCCGACCGCCGACGTCCATGCTTTGGAGGGCAGGAATCGGCTGGCTCGTGTAGCGGAATTCACTGTCGTAATCGTCTTCGATGATATAGCGTTCGGGACTTGCGGCTGCCCAGTTCAATAGCTGTGCGCGGCGTGTGGCGCTTAAGATCGAGCCAGTCGGGAATTGGTGGGACGGGGTGACGTAGGCGATGTCGACGCCGGTTTTGTCGAGTTCCTGCACTTCGATGCCGTCTTCATCGACGGCAATTGGGAAGGCCTGTCTGTCATCGTGTTCGAAAATGCTATGGGTTAAGGCGTATCCCGGATTTTCAAAGCCGAAGCTCAAGTTTTTATCGAAGAGCCGGATCAGTAATGGCATCAATTGTTCGGTCCCGGAGCCAACTATGATTTGTTCCGGTTCGCACACGACACCGCGGGATTGGTATAAATAACGGGCGATTTCAGCGCGCAGCGACTCGTCTCCCTGCGGATGGCCAGCGAGCAGGAGTTCATGGTTTTCTTCATCGATTACTTCGCGTGCCGTTTTGCGCCATGTCGGGAATGGGAATGAACGGGTATCGATGCGCGCTGGGTTAAAGTCATATACATAAGTGGGTTTTGGTACATCGCGGATAGCTGTTTCTTCTTGAGGCAGATCCAAATAAGCCAGTTCTTCCACCGGCATCGTGAAAAAGCCTTTTCGCGGGCGTGGTTCAATAAAACCTTCTGCAACTAATTGGGAATAGGCGAGTTCGACGGTGGTCTGGCTGATCTGCAGATAATCCGCCAGTTTGCGCTTGCTCGGCAGCTTGGTATCGACCGCAATTTTACCGGCCGTGATGGCGGTACGGATTTCACGGTAAAGCTGCTTGTATAGTGGAATGGTTGATTGTTTTTGCAATTGGAACATGAGCATATCCATCAGGTTTCCTCCAACTGACCTTTTAAATTAACGTAAACTGAGTCTTTTTATATGGTCACAGTTTATTATACTGGAAACAACCAACAAAAGGGAGGAATTTTCAGATGAGTGAAAAAGGTACAGATCGAGTGAAGCGTGGCATGGCAGAAATGCAAAAAGGCGGCGTTATCATGGATGTGGTCAATGCAGAACAGGCGAAAATTGCAGAAGCGGCAGGGGCGACGGCTGTCATGGCGCTTGAGCGCGTGCCATCCGATATCCGCAAAGAAGGCGGCGTTGCCCGTATGGCGGACCCGCGCATTACCGAAGAAGTGATGAATGCCGTATCGATTCCGGTCATGGCGAAAGCACGCATCGGCCATATTACAGAAGCGCGCGTGCTAGAAGCGATGGGCGTCGACTATATCGACGAAAGCGAAGTACTGACACCGGCGGATGAGGAATTTCACTTGCTGAAAAATGATTACACGGTGCCGTTCGTCTGCGGCTGCCGTAATATTGGGGAAGCGGCACGGCGCATTGGAGAAGGGGCATCGATGCTGCGCACGAAAGGCGAGCCTGGCACAGGGAATATCGTCGAAGCGGTGCGCCATTTACGCCAAGTGAATGCCGAAGTGCGCAATATCGTCGCGATGGGCGAAGACGAATTGATGACAGCTGCGAGAGACTTAGGTGCATCTTATGAGTTTTTGAAAGAAGTGAAATTGCTTGGCCGTTTGCCGGTCGTCAACTTTGCAGCAGGGGGCATCGCGACGCCAGCGGATGCGGCGCTCATGATGGAACTCGGTGCGGATGGCGTTTTTGTCGGATCCGGCATCTTTAAGTCCGACCAGCCGGAACGTTTTGCGCGTGCCATCGTCGAAGCGACAGCTCATTATCAGGATTATGCGTTGATTGCGAAACTGTCGAAAGATCTTGGGCCGGCAATGAAAGGCTTGGAAATGGCGACAATCGGTGCGGCGGACCGCATGCAGGAAAGAAGCTGGTAACGATGAAAATCGGTGTATTGGCACTGCAAGGAGCGGTGCGTGAACATGTACAGGCGATTCAGGCATGCAGCGCGGAGGCTGTCGTGGTGAAGAAAGCAGCCGAGTTGGCAGACCTTGATGGGCTAGTGCTGCCGGGTGGAGAAAGCACGGCGATGCGCCGTTTAATTGACCGTGCGGAGTTGATGGAACCATTAAGAGAATTTGCTGATTCTGGAAAGCCGATGTTCGGCACTTGTGCAGGGCTCGTGCTGCTGGCAAAAGAAATTGAAGGGCAGGAAGCTGCGCATCTCGGTGTCATGGACATGACCGTGGCGCGCAATTCATTCGGCAGGCAAGTGGACAGTTTTGAAGCGGATCTGGACATTGCGGGAATTGACGCGCCCTTTCCAGCAGTGTTTATCCGTGCGCCGCATATCGTGCGTGCTGGTGAGGATGTGGAAGTCTTGTGTGAATATGATGGGCGCATTGTGTTGGCGCGGAGCGGGCCGTTCCTTGGCTGTTCATTCCATCCGGAACTGACCGGTGACCACCGGCTGATGCAGCTGTTTTTGGACATGGTCGAAAACAGGGAACTCTTGCCAACCGCAGCGCACTATAGTAAAATATGAATAATTTCAAAGAAGAAACGTTGATGGGAATAGTAAAGCGCAGTTTTTCTGTAAGAGAGCCGGTGGTTGGTGCAAACCGGTGTCAAACGCGTTTGAATCCACCCCGGAGTTGCATGGCGATGAGCCAGTGCCGGTTTTAATGCCGTTATGTGATGAAGAGGATTGGCTTTTGCCGATCAATCAGGGTGGCAACGCGGGTAGCTCTCGTCCCTTTACCAGGGGACGGGGGCTATTTTTGCGTTGTTTTTTCTTATTTGACGAAGACTTAAGGAGGAATTTCTATGTTGGATATCCGTTTTGTACGGGAAAATTTTGAACAAGTGAAAACAAAGCTCGGAAAGCGCGGGGAAGACATTTCCGTACTCGATGATTTCGAAGCGCTAGACCAGAAGCGTCGTGAACTGATCGTCCAGACCGAGAAGCTGAAAGCGGAGCGTAACGAAGCTTCCCAGCAGATTGCTGTCATGAAGCGCAACAAGGAAAATGCGGACGAGGCGATCGCGAAAACACGCGAAGTCGGCGACCAGATCAAAGCGATCGACGATGAGCTGCGCGAAGTGGAAGTAAAACTCGACTACATCATGATGCGCGTGCCGAACGTTCCGCACGACAGCGTGCCGTTCGGCGATTCTGAAGACGATAATGAAGAAATCCGTACATGGGGCGAAAAGCCGGAGTTTGGCTTTGAAGCGAAGCCGCATTGGGACATCGCGACCGACTTGAACATCGTCGATTTCGAGCGCGCCGCTAAAGTGACCGGCAGCCGTTTTGTGTTCTACCGCGGGCTTGGCGCACGTCTCGAGCGTGCACTCATCAATTTCATGATGGACCTTCACCAGGAGGAGCACGGCTACGAGGAAATGCTGCCGCCATATATGGTCAACCGCGAAAGCTTGACGGGCACCGGGCAATTGCCGAAATTCGAGGAAGATGCGTTCTTGATCGAGAAGGAAGATTATTTCCTCATCCCGACTTCTGAAGTGCCGGTGACGAACTTCTACCGTGATGATATTTTGACGGCGGATATGCTGCCGCAAGCTTTCGCTTCTTACAGCGCGAATTTCCGCTCTGAAGCGGGTTCTGCAGGACGCGATACGCGTGGCTTGATCCGACAGCATCAATTCAATAAAGTCGAGCTGGTGCGCTTTGTGAAGCCGGAAGATTCTTATGATGAGCTTGAGAAGCTGACGGGACATGCGGAGAAAGTGTTGCAGCTGTTGGGCCTGCCGTACCGCGTCTTGAAGATGTGTACAGCGGATCTCGGCTTTACTGCAGCGAAGAAATACGATATTGAAGTATGGATTCCGACGCAGGAGACGTACCGTGAAATTTCTTCTTGCTCAAACTTTGAAGATTTCCAGGCGCGCCGCGCGAACATCAAGTTCCGCCGCGAAGCGAAAGGCAAGCCGGAATTCGTCCATACGCTAAACGGCAGCGGACTTGCTGTTGGACGGACTGTGGCGGCATTGCTTGAGAACTACCAGCAGGAAGACGGTTCTGTTGCCATTCCTGAAGTCTTGCAACCTTATATGGGCGGAAAAACAACGATCCGCTAAACGAGAAGACCCGAATACATTTCGGGTCTTTTTCTTTGCAGTAAACGGGTAAACAATAAGAAACGTGAAAGGAGCGGTTCAAATGCAAGAAGTGGAATTTCACTTGATTGAAACCAATGGTATTCGTCTGCACACAGCAGTTGCAGGACCGGAAGATGGGGAACTCGTGGTATTGCTTCATGGGTTTCCGGAATTCTCCTATGGATTCCATCATCAAATGGAAGCACTGGCTGCCTCGGGTTACCGCGTTGTGGCACCGGATCAGCGCGGCTATCATTTGAGCGACAAGCCGGAACAAATAGAAGACTACACGATTAATAAGCTAAGCGATGATATTGCCGGTTTGATTGAAGCATTCGGGGAAACTTCAGCGATGGTGATTGGCCATGACTGGGGAGGGGCGGTCTCCTGGCATTTGGCAGCAAGCAAGCCGGACTACGTTAAAAAGCTGATTGCCATCAATATTCCCCATCCGGCAGCCATGCCACGTGTTTTCATGAAAAACCCGCTGCAATGGCTGAAAAGTTCATACATGGCTTTTTTCCAGCTACCGGAAGTGCCGGAGAAGCTGATGGCTGCAAACGATTTCGAATCGATGAAACAGGCGATGAAAGGGACCGCAAGGCTGGATGCATTCACAGACCAAGAACTTGAACGGTACAAAGATGCGTGGAGCCAGCCAGGCGCTTTAACGGGCATGCTCAATTGGTACCGGACAATCCGAAAAGGGAGTCTCCTGCAAATGCCAAAAGCCCCGATGCGCATGCCGGTGCGCATCATCTGGGGTCTCGGCGACCAGTTCCTGTCGCCGATGCTCGCAACTGAAAGCTTAAAGTTCTGTGAGAACGCCGAACTTGTCTGGGTCGGCGAGGCGACGCATTGGGTGCATCATGAGCAGCCGGAGATTGTGAATCGGTTGATCAAGGAATTTTTGGCATAGAAAAACGGAAAACCCTAGGCTTGGGTTTTCCGTTTATTTTTATTGCGTGCGCGCAAATCGCGGAAAAACTGGGTGAGCAGGCCGCCACACTCATCCGCCATGACATTTTCGGTCACTTCGCATTGGTGGTTGAAGCGCTCGTCGTTCAGCAGACGGTACAGCGAATCGACGCAGCCTGCCTTGCTATCGCGCGCACCGTAGACGATATGCGGGATGCGCGATTGCAGAATGGCGCCGGCGCACATCGGGCAAGGCTCTAACGTAACGTAAAGCTTTGTGTCTCCAAGCCGCCAATTGTCGAGTGCTTCACAGGCTTGCTGGATTGCGAGCAATTCGGCGTGTGTCACTGCATTGCGCGTCGTTTCACGTAAATTATGGGCACGCGCGATGATGCGGTCGCCTTGCACGATGACCGCGCCGATCGGCACCTCGCCTTTTTGGGCTGCTTTTTGGGCTTCTTCAATCGCCAGCCCCATAAAATAATGGTCTTTTTCCATTCCGTTCATGATTCATCGCTCCTCGACTTTCAGTGTATCATTTTTTCATCCTGACAAAGCACTACAAAGCCGTGCACAATTTGGAACGCCATTTGGCTCTACTTTTACTTTTGGAGATATGGTAAAATAAATGGCATTGCATTTTACTTGAATCGAAGAAGGGGGACTTCTTGTGCCGGTGCCATTTATCACCGTAGAAGGTCCGATCGGAGTGGGGAAAACCTCGCTGACGAAAGCACTTTCGGAACAACACCAGTTTCAATTGCTGAAGGAAATCGTGGATGAAAATCCGTTTTTGAATAAATTTTACGAAGATATCGAGGAATGGAGCTTCCAGACGGAAATGTTCTTCCTGTGCAATCGCTATAAGCAATTGAGCGATATCCAAAAGAAATTCATCTCCAACCAGGAGCCGGTCGTTGCGGACTATCATATCTTTAAAAACTTGATCTTCGCCAAACGGACGCTCCCTGAAGAAGAGTATGCCAAATACGAAGCGATCTATAAAATCCTGACGGCCGATATGCCGAAGCCGAACATGGTCATTTATTTGCATGCGAGCCTCGACACCTTGATGAAGCGCATTAAATTGCGCGGCCGTGAATTCGAACAGATGATCACGCCTGATTACATGGAGCAATTGTCTGCAGATTACCATGAATTCATCGAACGTTTCGAGCGCGAGCATCCGGAAATTCCGGTACTGCGCTTTAACGGAGACGAACTTGATTTTGTGCAAAACCGTTCCGACCTCGAAGTGATTCTCACTCATGTGGAAGGCACGCTTGAAAAAAGGAGCTTATCAATATGAATGAAAATTTGCGAGACAAGTACGGCATTCCGAAAGATGCCGTCATCACCATCGCCGGAACGGTCGGCGTTGGCAAATCTACAATGACCAAAGCACTTGCAGATTCACTGCAATTCCGTACCTCTTTTGAAAACGTAGATGGCAACCCGTATCTTGATTTGTTTTACGACGATTTCGAGAAATGGAGCTTCCACTTGCAAATCTATTTCCTGGCAGAGCGTTTTAAAGAGCAAAAGCGGATGTTCGAATATGGCGGCGGCTTTATCCAAGACCGCTCGATTTACGAAGACACCGGCATTTTCGCGAAAATGCACCAGGAAAAAGGCACGATGAATGCAGTGGATTACGAGACCTATACCAACCTATTCGATGCGATGGTCATGACGCCCTATTTCCCGCATCCGGATTTATTGATTTACCTCGAAGGATCGATTGAAGACATTCTCGGGCGCATTCAAGAGCGCGGCCGTGCGATGGAACAGCAGACGCCTGTTGAATACTGGCTGGAAATGCACGAACGCTATGAGCGCTGGATCGATTCGTTCAACGCGTGCCCCGTGCTGCGCCTCAACATCAATGACTACGATTTGATGAACGACCCCGATTGCTCGGAACAAATCGTAGAACGCATCGGCAAGTTTATGCAGCAGACCGCTGTGTTGAAACGCTAAAAAAGCGGAGACAATTGTCTCCGCCTTTTTTATTTCCCGGGAAATAAGCCAATAAAAAACCCACAGGAAGAATCCTGTGGGCTATATCGTAATATTCGGACATATTGATGGGAAGAAAAATTCGTTGCTTACACAACGAATCAACCTCATATCTACATGCGCGTAGTTATTCAAAAAATGGAGGAGGAAGAGGGATTCGAACCCCCGCGGGATTTGACTCCCCTGTCGGTTTTCAAGACCGATCCCTTCAGCCAAACTTGGGTATTCCTCCGTGTTGGACAAGATATAATTTATCACGGATTTAAAAACCCGTCAACAGTTTTGAAAGAAAAAATGCGTTTTTTTATGGAGAGTGATAAATAGACCGGTTTATGGAGACAATCCCCGCCTGTTTTACGCGCTATTAACTTTATGTTTGATTTTTCCTCCAGCACTCCGTATACTAGTAAATGCCGTGCTAGGTGGGAAGGTAGCGGTGTCCTGTAACCTGCAATCCGCTCTAGCAGGACTGAATTCCTTTCTGAGGCTGTTTGTATGCAAGGTCTGCCTCATGCACGTAGTGTTGACATCTGGGTCCTGCGCAATGGAAACCCATGAACCATGTCAGGTCCGGAAGGAAGCAGCATTAAGTGGTACTTTCTATGTGCCGCGGGGTTGCCTAGATCGAGCCAACGACATGAGTAACGTTTGTGTACAGCAGTCGAAGAAAGGTGCACGGCTTAACCTAAATGATCCAAACCTGTCCGCAGCTTGCGGGCAGGTTTTTTTCTGTCCAGAATGTGTGGCGCCCGGTGAAATGATTCGGGAACAAGGCCCTTTTATGGTATAATGAAAGGACGGAACAAAGACTTTTTAAAAGGGGAGAACAAGGTGGCGTATCAAGCTTTTTACCGTGTGTACAGACCGCGGACTTTCTCGGAAATGACCGGCCAGACGCATGTCAAACAAACCCTTCAGAATGCTCTCCTTTATGATAAAACGACCCACGCGTATTTATTCTCAGGCCCTCGGGGTACCGGGAAGACGAGTGCGGCGAAGATTTTCGCTAAAGCGCTGAATTGTGAACAAGCCCCAGCAGCGGAACCGTGCAATGAATGCTCTTCTTGTCGGAGCATCGACGAAGGCTCGAATACAGACGTCATCGAATTTGATGCGGCTTCCAATTCACGGGTCGAGGAAATGCGGGAAATTATCGAGAAAGTTCGTTTTTCTCCAGCTAACTCCCGGTTCAAAGTTTATATCATTGATGAAGTGCATATGTTGTCGAACAGCGCTTTCAACGCGTTGTTGAAAACATTGGAAGAACCGCCGGAACACGTCGTCTTCATTTTGGCGACGACCGAGCCGCATAAATTGCCGCTGACGATCATTTCCCGTTGCCAGCGGTTCGATTTCAAATCGCATACACAAGCGGACATCGTCGCGCGAATGATCACCGTCTTGGAAGATGCTAAGATTCCTTATAATGAGCAAGTGTTGAAAATCATCGCCCAGGCAGCAGCGGGTGGTATGCGTGATGCGCTCAGCTTGCTCGACCAAGTGGTGTCGTTCAGTGGAGATGAAATGACCATTGAAGATGCGCTTCTGGTCACCGGCTCTATCAGCCAGGACATGTTTTACGGCATTGCCGAAGCGCTGTTGAAGAAAGACGTCGGCCAAGCGTTGACCTTGCTCGAGCAATTGGTGCGCGACGGCAAAGACCCGGTGCGCTTAGTGGAAGATTTCATTACCTTCTTCCGCGACCTATTGCTGATCCAAACAGCACCTGGGTTGCGCGACATGCTGGAGCTTGCCGCTTTCGAACCGCGTTTCGAAGAACTGGCAGAACAGTTTGAAGCGTCGACACTTTATGACTGGATCGATATTTTAACAAAGACCCAGCAGGAGATGCGCTTCTCCAACCATACGAAAATCTATATGGAAACCGCACTTCTGAAAATGGTGCAAGCAGACGCCCCCGTCCAAACCATCGGGGCGGGTGCACCGTCTCCTGAACTGGAAGCGAAAGTCGCGAGCCTCGAGCAATTGGTACGCGAACTTCAGCAACAAATGAAGGAAGGCGGCGGCTCGAATAATGCGGCGCCTCAAGCCGAGCAGAAAAAGCGGCAGCGTTCGCAAAGCGCCTTTAAAATTCCAACTGGCCGCATTCAGGAAGTGCTGAAGAATGCAACGAAACCAGATATCCAGGCGATCAAAACTAATTGGGCCACCGTGATGGGGCAACTGCAGCGCTCGCATTCGGCATTGCTTAACGATGCCGAGCCGGTAGCGGCATCCCCGGATGCTTTTGTGTTAAAATTCAAGTATGATATTCATTGCCAGATGGCTTCTGAAAATCAGACTTTTGCTGCAGCGTTTAGCCAATTGCTCGAGCAGTATACGGGCAAGGCTTACACGCCGGTTTACGTGCCGGACGCCAATTGGCTGAAGATCCGTGAAGAGTTTATCCGCAACGGCGGCTTGAAAAATGAAGGCGACGCGCAGGAACCGGAAGGACAGGAAGAGAATCCGTTTTCCGGTGACGGCGCAAGCCCTGAAGAAGATCCATTCGTCTCTGAGGCGGAGCGGCTCTTCGGCAAGGATTTCGTTGAAGTCCATGATGATTAACGAATACAAAATTTGAGGAGGAACCAATTATGCGTGGTGGAGGAAATATGCAAGGTATGATGAAGCAAATGCAAAAAATGCAAAAACAAATGGCGGAGGCTCAAGAAGAGCTCGGTACATTGAAATTTGAAGGAACAGCAGGGGGCGGAATGGTCAAAGTAACCGTTTCCGGCCATAAAGAAGTTCTTGATATCGCATTGGATCCGGCAGTCGTAGACCCGGAAGATGTTGAAATGCTGCAAGATACATTGATCGTTGCAACAAACGAAGCGTTTAAAAAAGCGGACGAGCATGCGAATTCCACAATGGGGAAATTCACGAAAGGCTTGAATATCCCAGGCATGTTCTAGGAGGTAAGCGATAATGCACTACCCGGAACCTATTTCCAAATTGATGGAGAGTTTTATGAAGTTGCCAGGGATCGGGCCGAAAACAGCGGCCCGGCTGGCATTTTTTGTGCTCGGCATGAAAGAAGACACCGTGCTTGATTTTGCGAAAGCATTGGTCGACGCCAAACGCAATTTGAGCTTTTGCTCAGTCTGCGGCCACATTACGGATGTCGACCCGTGCCAGATTTGCCAGGATACAAGCCGCGACCGTTCGATGATCTGTGTGGTCCAGGATCCGAAAGACGTCATCGCGATGGAAAAGATGCGCGATTACACGGGTCTTTATCACGTACTGCAAGGTGCCATTTCACCAATGGATGGCATCGGGCCGGAAGATATCAACGTACCATCACTTTTGACCCGTCTTCAAGACGAGCAAGTAAAAGAACTGATTTTGGCGACGAACCCGACGATCGAAGGGGAAGCGACCGCTATGTATATCTCACGGCTAGTAAGGCCATCCGGCATCCGGACGACGCGTATTGCTCACGGACTTCCAGTTGGAGGCGACTTGGAGTATGCGGATGAAGTCACATTATCCAAAGCTCTCGAAGGCCGACGCGAACTTTCCTAAGCTCTTGATAAATGGTAAATATTCTGACAAATAATGATATTTGTATAATTATTCCGTTTGATTTTAATGAAAGCTTATTATAGAAGGAAGTTGTTTAATCCATCTGTTTCAGATGGGTGAACAGCTTCTTTTTTTGTATGAAAAGAGTGGCGGGAATCAAGAAAGGTTTTTAAATATAATTTAATTTACCAAAAGTGTTGACTTTCTAAAGGGTGTGCTTTAATATAGTAAGAGTCGTCAGGAACGACAGCAAACATGAACCTTGAAAACTGAACAGCAAAACGTCAACGAAAGACGTCACGAGCGCCTTGGCGCGCGAACGGCTTTTGCGATGGTCGCCTTTGGGCGATCGGAGCAATCAGCCATTCCGACCTTCGGTGTTCGTGACTTACTTACTGATCAGCTTCGGCAGATCAAGCGAATCGCGCGTCTTTTAGACGGCGATACGCCAGCAACTATTGAGCAATCAATACTACTCTATAATGGAGAGTTTGATCCTGGCTCAGGACGAACGCTGGCGGCGTGCCTAATACATGCAAGTCGAGCGGAGATAGTGGAGCTTGCTCCATTATCTTAGCGGCGGACGGGTGAGTAACACGTGGGCAACCTGCCCTGCAGATCGGGATAACTCCGGGAAACCGGTGCTAATACCGAATAGTTTGCGGCCTCTCATGAGGCTGCACGGAAAGACGGTTTCGGCTGTCACTGCAGGATGGGCCCGCGGCGCATTAGCTAGTTGGTGAGGTAACGGCTCACCAAGGCCACGATGCGTAGCCGACCTGAGAGGGTGATCGGCCACACTGGGACTGAGACACGGCCCAGACTCCTACGGGAGGCAGCAGTAGGGAATCTTCCGCAATGGACGAAAGTCTGACGGAGCAACGCCGCGTGAGTGAAGAAGGTTTTCGGATCGTAAAACTCTGTTGTGAGGGAAGAACAAGTACCAATTAACTACTGGTACCTTGACGGTACCTCACCAGAAAGCCACGGCTAACTACGTGCCAGCAGCCGCGGTAATACGTAGGTGGCAAGCGTTGTCCGGAATTATTGGGCGTAAAGCGCGCGCAGGCGGTCCTTTAAGTCTGATGTGAAAGCCCACGGCTCAACCGTGGAGGGTCATTGGAAACTGGGGGACTTGAGTGCAGAAGAGGAAAGTGGAATTCCACGTGTAGCGGTGAAATGCGTAGAGATGTGGAGGAACACCAGTGGCGAAGGCGACTTTCTGGTCTGTAACTGACGCTGAGGCGCGAAAGCGTGGGGAGCAAACAGGATTAGATACCCTGGTAGTCCACGCCGTAAACGATGAGTGCTAAGTGTTAGGGGGTTTCCGCCCCTTAGTGCTGCAGCTAACGCATTAAGCACTCCGCCTGGGGAGTACGGCCGCAAGGCTGAAACTCAAAGGAATTGACGGGGGCCCGCACAAGCGGTGGAGCATGTGGTTTAATTCGAAGCAACGCGAAGAACCTTACCAGGTCTTGACATCCCGCTGACCGCCTAGGAGACTAGGCTTTCCCTTCGGGGACAGCGGTGACAGGTGGTGCATGGTTGTCGTCAGCTCGTGTCGTGAGATGTTGGGTTAAGTCCCGCAACGAGCGCAACCCTTGATCTTAGTTGCCAGCATTCAGTTGGGCACTCTAAGGTGACTGCCGGTGACAAACCGGAGGAAGGTGGGGATGACGTCAAATCATCATGCCCCTTATGACCTGGGCTACACACGTGCTACAATGGACGGTACAAAGGGCTGCAAACCCGCGAGGGGGAGCCAATCCCAGAAAACCGTTCTCAGTTCGGATTGCAGGCTGCAACTCGCCTGCATGAAGCCGGAATCGCTAGTAATCGCGGATCAGCATGCCGCGGTGAATACGTTCCCGGGCCTTGTACACACCGCCCGTCACACCACGAGAGTTTGTAACACCCGAAGTCGGTGGGGTAACCCTTACGGGAGCCAGCCGCCGAAGGTGGGACAGATGATTGGGGTGAAGTCGTAACAAGGTAGCCGTATCGGAAGGTGCGGCTGGATCACCTCCTTTCTAAGGATTATATCGGAACCGATCTTCGGATCGGGTTGACGTTTTGCGTTCAGTTTTGAAGGTTCACTCCGCAAGGATTGACTTTCAAACTTGTTCTTTGAAAACTGGATAGATCGACATTGATTAAGAAACAAGCATCAAGTAGCGTGATCGCTTTGCGATCAACTTATTTTTTTGACCCTCAGTGGTTAAGTTAATAAGGGCGCACGGTGGATGCCTTGGCACTAGGAGCCGAAGAAGGACGGCACTAACACCGATATGCCTCGGGGAGCTGTAAGTGAGCTGTGATCCGGGGATTTCCGAATGGGGAAACCCACTGTTCGTAATGGAGCAGTATCCATGTGTGAATACATAGCACATGAGAAGGCAGACTCAGGGAACTGAAACATCTAAGTACCTGAAGGAAGAGAAAGCAAATGCGATTCCCCAAGTAGCGGCGAGCGAAACGGGATCAGCCCAAACCAGAAGGCTTGCCTTCTGGGGTTGTAGGACACTCTATACGGAGTTACAAAGGAACGGATTAAGCGAAGCGACCTGGAACGGTCCGCAAGATAGGGTAATAGCCCCGTAGCTGAAAGTTCGTTCCCTCCAGAGTGGATCCTGAGTACGGCGGAACACGAGAAATTCCGTCGGAATCCGGGAGGACCATCTCCCAAGGCTAAATACTTCCTAGTGACCGATAGTGAACCAGTACCGTGAGGGAAAGGTGAAAAGCACCCCGGAAGGGGAGTGAAATAGATCCTGAAACCGTGTGCCTACAAGTAGTTAGAGCCCGTTAATGGGTGATAGCGTGCCTTTTGTAGAATGAACCGGCGAGTTACGATTGCATGCAAGGTTAAGGTGAGAAGCCGGAGCCGCAGCGAAAGCGAGTCTGAATAGGGCGAGTGAGTATGCAGTTGTAGACCCGAAACCAGGTGATCTACCCATGTCCAGGGTGAAGGTAAGGTAACACTTACTGGAGGCCCGAACCCACGCACGTTGAAAAGTGCGGGGATGAGGTGTGGGTAGCGGAGAAATTCCAATCGAACCTGGAGATAGCTGGTTCTCTCCGAAATAGCTTTAGGGCTAGCCTCAAGATAAGAATCCTGGAGGTAGAGCACTGTTTGGACTAGGGGCCCATCCCGGGTTACCGAATTCAGACAAACTCCGAATGCCAGTGATTTATGCTTGGGAGTCAGACTGCGAGTGATAAGATCCGTAGTCAAGAGGGAAACAGCCCAGACCACCAGCTAAGGTCCCCAAATATCCGTTAAGTGGAAAAGGATGTGGCGTTGCTTAGACAACCAGGATGTTGGCTTAGAAGCAGCCATCATTTAAAGAGTGCGTAATAGCTCACTGGTCGAGTGACACTGCGCCGAAAATGTACCGGGGCTAAACGGATTACCGAAGCTGTGGATGGACATCGTAGATGTCCGTGGTAGGAGAGCGTTCTAAGGGCGTTGAAGTCAGACCGGAAGGACTGGTGGAGCGCTTAGAAGTGAGAATGCCGGTATGAGTAACGAAAGACGGGTGAGAATCCCGTCCACCGAATGCCTAAGGTTTCCTGAGGAAGGCTCGTCCGCTCAGGGTTAGTCGGGACCTAAGTCGAGGCCGATAGGCGTAGACGATGGACAACAGGTTGATATTCCTGTACCACCTCCCCGCCGTTTGAGCAATGGGGGGACGCAGAAGGATAGGGTGAGCGTGCCGTTGGTTGTGCACGTCCAAGTTGTGAGATGAGAAACGAGGCAAATCCCGTTTCTATATAACATCAAGCAGTGATGGCAAGAGGTTTACCTCAGAGTCCCTGATTTCACACTGCCAAGAAAAGCCTCTAGCGAGGCGGGAGGTGCCCGTACCGCAAACCGACACAGGTAGGCGAGAAGAGAATTCTAAGGTGAGCGAGTGAACTCTCGTTAAGGAACTCGGCAAAATGACCCCGTAACTTCGGGAGAAGGGGTGCTCTGGTAGGGTGTTACAGCCCGAGAGAGCCGCAGTGAATAGGCCCAGGCGACTGTTTAGCAAAAACACAGGTCTCTGCAAAACCGTAAGGTGACGTATAGGGGCTGACGCCTGCCCGGTGCTGGAAGGTTAAGGGGAGTGCTTAGCGCAAGCGAAGGTGCGAACCGAAGCCCCAGTAAACGGCGGCCGTAACTATAACGGTCCTAAGGTAGCGAAATTCCTTGTCGGGTAAGTTCCGACCCGCACGAAAGGCGTAACGATCTGGGCACTGTCTCAACGAGAGACTCGGTGAAATTATAGTACCTGTGAAGATGCAGGTTACCCGCGACAGGACGGAAAGACCCCGTGGAGCTTTACTGTAGCCTGATATTGAATTTTGGTGCAACTTGTACAGGATAGGTAGGAGCCAGAGAACCCGGAGCGCCAGCTTCGGGGGAGGCGTCGGTGGGATACTACCCTGGTTGTATTGAACTTCTAACCCACAAGCCTTAGCGGCTTGGGAGACAGTGTCAGGCGGGCAGTTTGACTGGGGCGGTCGCCTCCTAAAGAGTAACGGAGGCGCTCAAAGGTTCCCTCAGAATGGTTGGAAATCATTCGCAGAGTGTAAAGGCACAAGGGAGCTTGACTGCGAGACGGACAGGTCGAGCAGGGTCGAAAGACGGACTTAGTGATCCGGTGGTTCCGCATGGAAGGGCCATCGCTCAACGGATAAAAGCTACCCCGGGGATAACAGGCTTATCTCCCCCAAGAGTCCACATCGACGGGGAGGTTTGGCACCTCGATGTCGGCTCATCGCATCCTGGGGCTGTAGTCGGTCCCAAGGGTTGGGCTGTTCGCCCATTAAAGCGGTACGCGAGCTGGGTTCAGAACGTCGTGAGACAGTTCGGTCCCTATCCGTCGCGGGCGCAGGAAATTTGAGAGGAGCTGTCCTTAGTACGAGAGGACCGGGATGGACACACCGCTGGTGTACCAGTTGTTCTGCCAAGAGCATCGCTGGGTAGCTATGTGTGGCCGGGATAAGTGCTGAAAGCATCTAAGCACGAAGCCCCCCTCAAGATGAGATTTCCCATTGCGCAAGCAAGTAAGATCCCTCAAAGACGATGAGGTAGATAGGTTCGGGGTGGAAGCGTGGCGACACGTGCAGCTGACGAATACTAATCGATCGAGGACTTAACCAACAAACTGAAACGCAAGTTTCCCACAATGTCGATTTATCCAGTTTTGAGCGAACAAGCTCAACAAGTCCAGTGATGATGGCAAAGAGGCCACACCCGTTCCCATCCCGAACACGGAAGTTAAGCTCTTTTGCGCCGATGGTAGTTGGGGGTTTCCCCCTGTGAGAGTAGGACGTCGCTGGGCAAGTAGAAAGGCCGTTACCGGTTCATTCCGGTGGCGGTCTTTTTTGTGTTGTTTTTGTAAAAACGCAGCCCAGCTTTTCGAAAAGATGCGGCGTCCGGTATAATGGAATAAACTATGAATGAAAACGTGAGGATGCAAAGATTATGACTCAAAGACGTCCAGTGGTGGATGCATTATTGGAATTTCAGAGAAGACGGCCGATTTCGTTTCACGTTCCAGGCCATAAAAATGGCCTGCTATCGGGTTTACCGAAAGAATTGAAAGCGGCACTTGCCTATGATATGACAGAGTTGGAGGGCCTTGACGATTTACACGCCCCGAATGCGGCGATCAAGGAAGCGGAAGATTTGCTGGCAGGTGCGTATGGTTCGAAAAAAAGCTACTTTCTGGTGAACGGTTCAACTGCAGGAAACCTTGCGATGATCCATGCGGTCTGCGGAGAAGGCGATTCAGTAATTGTGCAGCGCAATTCGCATAAATCGATTTTCCATGCGCTTGAACTGGCCCATGTAAAACCAGTTTATGTAGCACCTGAATGGGATGAGGCGTCCAAAAGCGCTGCAGCTGTCGCCCTTTCTTCAATAGTGGCTGCCATGGATGAATATCCGGAAGCGAAAGCGGTCGTTTTGACATATCCAAGTTATTATGGCGTGGCCTCTTCTGAACTAGAGGCAATTATTGAATTTTGCCATGAACGTAGAATTCCCGTGCTGGTCGATGAAGCGCATGGGGCGCATTTAGCAGCGGGCGAGCCGTTCCCGGTGAGTGCATTGGCATATGGAGCCGATGTGGTGGTTCAGTCCGCACATAAAACTTTACCGGCTATGACAATGGGCTCGTATCTTCATATAGCAGGAGAGCTGGTAGAGGAAAGAATGATCGGGAAGTATTTGCGAATTTTTCAATCAAGCAGCCCTTCCTATCCCATTATGGCGTCTCTTGATGACGCGAGGGCATATATCCAAAATTATTCTGTTCATGATAAGCGCGATTTTCTTGAAAAACGCCTTTATTTCATTTCCAGTATCAGGCGGATCCCTGCACTTGAAGTAGTGGAGACCGACGACCCGCTGAAATTATTGCTGCGGGTCGAAAACAGAGGGGGCTTTCAGCTGAAAGCGGCATTGGAACAAACGGGTGTTTATGTGGAATTAGCAGATCTGTTCCAGGTGCTGTTGATCTTGCCGCTGTCAAAACCTTGGCATGCTTATCCGTATGCCGAAATACGCAGCCGCATCAAAGAAGCTGTGCACAGTGTGCGTTTATTGGAGAAACGTGTTCCAGAATTTCGACCTGGCTATCCCAAACCGGTGACAGTGCCCGAGCTATCGTTTGAGGAAGTGGATTTATCGGTGCAGGAATGGGTGCCTTACACGAGGGCGATTGGCCGGATCTCATCGGCTATGGTAACGCCTTATCCGCCAGGCATTCCGCTGGTAACGGCAGGGGAGAAGTGGACTGTCGAAAAAGTGGAGGAGCTGTCGGATTATCTAGGAGCTGGTGCGGAGATACAAGGGGAACACCGTTTGTCGGAAAAGCTGGTTTCAGTTATCCCGTGGTGAGTAGAACGAATGCTTGGGTGGTATACAATAGCATATGCGAAAGCGAATGTGGGGGTAATAGTATGGAACAGGAAAAGTACGCAATTATTGATATTGGCTCGAATACCATCCGGTTGGTGATTTATACGCGGGATAAGAGCGGGCGTTTCTCTGAGAGTGAGAACGTTAAGGCAGTTGCCCGTCTGCGCAATTATTTAACAGATGATAATACGCTCTCCGAAGAAGGCATACAAGTATTGATCGATACTTTGAAGAGCTTTCAGGAAGTCACTCGCCACCATCAGCTCGAAGCGATTAAATGCGTGGCGACGGCTGCTGTGCGGCAAGCGAAAAACCAGGAAGTTATTATCGATCGAGTTGGAAAAGAGACGGATTTTACCATGCGCATTCTATCGGAATACGAAGAAGCGCATTACGGTTATTTGGCTGTGGTCAATTCGATGTCGTACAAAAGCGGCATTACGGTCGATATCGGCGGTGGCAGTACGGAACTGACTTTATTTGAAGGCCGTGAACTCATTCATTTCCACAGTTTTCCGTTCGGTGCTTTATCGCTGAAGAAGCAGTTTATCGAAGGGGATACACCGAAAAACAGTGAACTGAAGGCGTTGCGGGAGTTTCTTGAAAGCCAATTTTTGACACTTGATTGGATCGAAGGAAAGAAATTGCCATTGATCGGAATCGGAGGCAGTGCGCGAAACTTGGCGCAGGTTCACCAAGAAAAAATCGATTATCCACTTTCCGGTGTCCATCAATACACCATGAAGCGAAAAGAAGTGGAAGAAACGAACAAATGGCTGGGATCGATGGCATTTGACGATTTGCAGCGTGTGGAAGGTTTGTCGCGTGACCGAGCGGATATCATCATTCCAGCCGTGGAAGTATTCAATTGCCTGATGGAATTGATTGATGCTGAATTGTTTGCTTTGAGCCGAAAAGGTCTTCGGGATGGCGTGTTTTATGAAGAGATGACCAAAGATTTTGAGATGCCGGTGTTTCCGAATGTCATTGAGGAAAGTTTCTACGATTTGGCGATCGACTACGATATCAATTTGACGCATGCCATCCATGTGACCAATAGCTCGCTGATGATTGTGCGGGAATTGGAAGAGCAAGGGCTTCTCGAATTGACGGAGAAGGATCATCAATGGGTCCGCCTTGGCAGTTCCATGTACAATCTCGGTTCGTATATCGACTCTGAATCGAGCAATCAGCATACCTTCTATCTACTGGCGAACCGGACCATCGATGGGCTTTTGCACAAAGAGCGCATCATTGTCGCCTTGCTCGCCTCTTATAAAAACAAGAATTTGTTCAAACGCAATGCAGCGCTCTATGAAGACTGGTTTACGGAAGAAGAGCTGGATAAATTCAATATCATCGGCGCGGTCATCAAATTCGCCTATAGTTTGAATGCGACGAAACGCGATATTGTTGAAGACATCCAATTGGAATCCCAAAAAGAAGCGCTCATTTTCTCCATTCAATGCCGTGAAGACTGGAAACCGGAGCAATACCAGGTCGAGAAGCAGAAAAAGCATTTGGAGAAGCTATTAAAGAAAACGATCACCGTCCACTTTCATGAATGAATGAAACCTGAGGGGGAGTTTTGCCGTGGGAAAGAAAAAGGAAGACATGATCCAGTTGAACAATCCTTCTTATTACAATAACCGCGAACTGAGTTGGCTGGCATTCAATGAACGGGTGTTGCAAGAAGCGCTTGACCCGCGCAATCCGCTGCTCGAAAAGCTTAAGTTCTTGGCGATTTTCAGTTCCAACTTGGATGAGTTTTTCATGGTCCGTGTGGCGGGACTACAGGACCAAGTGAAGGTGGGCTTTAATAAGCCTGAGAACAAAGCCGGGATGACGCCAAAGCAGCAATTGCATGAAATTGCCTTGAAGAACCATGAATTGGTGAATTTGCAATACGACACTTTGCGCAAAATATTGTATCCCAAGCTTCAAAGAGAACATGTCCATTTCCTGAAAGTAAGGGAATTGAACGATTTGCAGCGAGAGGCTTTGGAGGTTTATTTTGATGAGCATATTTTTCCTGTGTTGACCCCGATGGCGATCGATGCCTACCGCCCGTTTCCGATGCTGTTGAATAAAAGTATCAATTTGGCGGTGGTATTGGAAGACACGGCAAAAGAAGCGGATTCTGAACAACGCACGCGAACAGCCATCGTGCAATTGCCTGCGATGCTTGAGCGGTTTGTCCAATTGCCGGAAAACGGCGGATTGCGTAAGTTATTGATGCTCGAAGACGTCATCGGTTTCTTTATCGGCAAGCTGTTTCACGGCTATGAAGTCATATCGACGACTGTGTTCCGTATCACCCGCAATGCGGATATGACAATACACGAAGAAGGCGCGCGCGACTTGCTCAAAGAAATCGAAGAAGAGTTGAGGAAGCGCAAATGGGGCGCTGCCGTTCGCCTCGAAGTGCAAAAAGATGGCTTGGATCCCGTTATTTTGGACTATTTGATGGATGAGTTGGAAGTGCATCCGAAAGACGTCTATGAAATTGATGGATTTCTGGATTTGACGGTGTTTTTCAGTTTTTACAAAAAGATGGCCCCAATATGGGAGCATTTGGTCTACGAAGGGAAGATTTCACAATTGCCGGCGGGAATGGAGAACGGCAAGGCGATTTTTGCGAAAGTTGCCGATGAAGATGTTTTTTTGCATCATCCGTATGAATCGTTCGAGCCAGTCGTTGAGTTTATTTCAGAAGCGGCGGATGACCCTGATGTGCTCGCCATCAAACAGACCTTATACCGTGTCAGCGGGGATTCCCCGGTGATCAATGCCTTGAAGCGGGCAGCGGAAAACGGTAAGCAAGTAACGGTGCTTGTCGAATTGAAGGCGCGTTTTGATGAGGAAAACAACGTGCACTGGGCGAAAGAACTTGAAAAAGCGGGCTGCCATGTTATTTACGGGATGACCCATTTAAAGACCCATAGCAAAATCACTCTTGTGGTGCGGAAAAAACAAGGGCGGATCGAGCGTTTTGTCCATCTTGGGACCGGCAATTACAACGACCAGACGGCAAAAATCTATACCGATATGAGCTTATTTACCTCGAAAAAAGAAATCGGCATCGATGCGACGAATTTCTTTAATTACTTGAGCGGCTACACGGAAAAGCCAGAATTCCATTATCTATCGGTGGCGCCGTTTTCGATCAGGAAAGACATTCTTCATTTGATCGATTCCGAAATTCGGTACGAGAAAAAGTACGGCAATGGCCATATTGTGGCTAAAATGAACTCGTTGACGGATAAGAGCATCATCATCAAGCTGTACGAAGCGTCGCGTGCCGGGGTGAAAATCGATTTGATCGTCCGGGGAATTTGCTGCTTGCGCCCAGGGATTCCCGGAGTGAGCGACAATATTCGCGTGCGCAGCATTGTCGGGCGCCTGCTTGAACATAGCCGTGTGTATTATTTCCATCAGAACGGCAAAGAGAAAACCTTTTTGTCCTCCGCGGACATGATGACGAGAAATTTGAACAACCGCATTGAAATCCTTTTCCCGATTCTCGATAAGAGGGTGAAAGGGCAAGTGTGGGACATTCTCGAGCTTGGGCTACGGGACAATGTCAAAGCCCGTGAACAGGACGAGGAAGGCAATTATGGCTACGTCCGGAGAATCGAAGGGCAAGCGGTGATCGATAGCCAAATGGAACTGTTCGAGCGCGCATACCAAGTGGCGGAAGACGAAGAATAAGGTCAAAAGGAAGTTGTGAAACAGCTGGTTTTTGCGTTATAGTGGGGAAGGTTTTAGTTAAAAGATAAGGGAACAGGTGAAAATATGAGTTATTTTATTACGCTAGAAGGCGGCGAAGGATCGGGTAAGACGACGGCACTGGCGAAGCTGGCAGAACGTTTGACAGCTGATGGGTTTGAAGTAGTGACAACGCGTGAACCGGGGGGCATCGAAATCGCGGAGAAAATCCGCGAAGTCATCCTGGACCGGACGCATACGGCGATGGACGCCCGTACCGAAGCGCTATTATATGCAGCGGCACGGCGTCAGCATTTGGTGGAGCGTGTGCTGCCGGCGCTTCAGGCAGGGAAAATCGTTCTTTGCGACCGTTTTGTCGACAGCAGCCTCGCTTACCAGGGCCACGCGCGCGGGCTTGGCCTGGACAATGTGCTGGCGATCAATGAATTCGCTATCGAAGGGCATATGCCTGAATTGACTTTGTATTTTGATGTCAATCCGAAAACGGGGCTTGCGCGCATCGACCTCGATCAAGGACGTGAATTCAATCGCCTGGATGAGGAGTCACTGGCGTTTCATTACAAAGTGAGGGAAGGCTATTTGCTATTGCTCGGCCGCTACCCAGAACGTATGCAATTGATCAATGCAGAAAATGAGCTGGATGAAGTGGTGGCGGATGCGTATGAAGCACTGCAGCGCTTCTTGGCTGAAAAACAATAATGGATTGCCGGCAGCCCTGTTCGTTAAGGGCTGTTTTTTCATGGACTGAATCAACGGCTTTGTGCATATAGTCATGAATTTTTCGCATTGCCTAAAGGAAAGATGTGACGGCACGTTCGCCGTTCGTGTTATACTAATACATAGAGAAGCAACCAAAAAAGGAGTGAGTGCTGATGAAACTCGTCGTTGCAGTGGTACAGGATCAAGACAGTAACCGCTTATCCAACGCGTTGACGAAAAATGATTTCCGGGCTACCAAGCTTGCCAGTACGGGAGGGTTCTTGCGCTCAGGAAATACCACCTTTTTGATCGGGGTCGACGATAGCCGTGTCCCGAAATTGATGGATTTGATCCGCGACAATTGCCGCGCGCGTGAACAGATGGTGGCGCCGGTTTCCCCGATGGGTGGAAATGCGGATTCCTATATACCGTATCCGGTCGAAGTGGAAGTGGGCGGGGCAACGATTTTTGTCTTGCCAATCGAACAGTTCCAGCAATTTTAAGCAGCAGCTGCTGTGTCGTCCGCACTACCCGTGATCCATCTGGAACACGGGATTTTTTACAAAGTTTGAAGGTGGAATCATGCACAAGACCATAGAAGAATTGCAGGACATGCAGCCGGTTGTGGTGAAGCGGTTGCAAGGGGCGTATGCCAATGACCGTCTGGCCCATGCGTATCTACTCGAAGGGCCATCGGGTTCCGGGAAAAAGGAACTGACGCATTTTTTTGTCAAATTATTATTATGTGAAACACCGATCGATAATGTTCCATGTGAAACATGCCGCAGCTGTAAATTGTATGAAAGCGGCAATCATCCGAATATTTTATTTATCGAACCGGATGGGCAGAACATCAAAATCGACCAGATTCGCGACTTGATTTATACGATGAACAAGACCGCGCTGAATAGCGGGCGCAAGATCTACGTGATCGAGCAGGCGGACCGAATGAATAATTCGTCCGCCAATGCCTTGCTGAAGTTTTTGGAAGAACCCGAAGCGAATGTGACCGCGCTATTATTGACGGAGCGCTTGAATGCCATCATGAGCACGATCCGCTCGCGCTGTCAGCTATTGTCATTCCAGCCGCTGTCACGGCCGAGGCTGATGGAGCGCTTGATGGCGGATGGCATGACGGGGTCGATGGCAGCGACGGTGAGCATGCTGACACAAAGCGAGCAGGAAGCGAAGCGGCTGAGCGAACAAGAGCAGTTTGCCGATGAGCGGAAACTGGTGTTGAAGCTCGTCGAGACGGTCGGGAGCAATGTCCACGAGGCATTACTTTTGATCCAATCTGACTGGCTGCCCTTGTTCAAGGAGAAAGAAGATGCCGAAAGAGGGCTCGACATGTTATTATTTGCATATCGGGACATCGCGACAGTGAAAGCGGGTCTTGAAACTGCACGCACGTATCCGGACATGGAAGAAACTTGGAAGCAGATGGCGCTTCAACGTTCGTTCGATGTATTGTCCAGGCAGCTGCAGGCAGTGCTACAAGCCAAACAGCAATTGCCGCGCAATATGAACCGGACACTGTTGATGGAGCAATTAATGCTGAATCTGCAGGAGGGGTAAGCAATTGTATAAAGTAATAGGAGTCCGCTTCAAGAAAGCGGGTAAAATATATTATTTCGATCCAGGCGAAGCACTGATCGAAAAAGACGATTATGTCATTGTGGAAACAGCACGGGGCATCGAATACGGCAAAGTGGTCGTTCCCGTGAAAGAAGTGGGCGAGAACGATGTTGTTCTGCCGCTTAAGCAAGTGGTGCGGGTCGCTACTGAACGCGACCGCCTGCAAGTGGATGAAAACCGCTCAGAAGCAGAGCGCGCGTTTGAAGTCGGGACGGAGAAAATCGAATCTCACCGTTTGGACATGAAGTTAGTCGATGTGGAATACACATTTGACCGCAATAAAGTCATTTTCTATTTCACGGCAGAAGGCCGTGTCGATTTCCGTAATTTGGTGAAAGACTTGGCGTCGATTTTCCGTACACGCATTGAACTCCGCCAGATCGGTGTGCGCGACGAAGCGAAAATGCTTGGCGGCATCGGGCCATGCGGTCGCATGCTATGTTGTTCGACTTTCCTCGGCGATTTCGAGCCCGTGTCGATCAAGATGGCGAAAGACCAGAACTTGTCGTTGAATCCGTCGAAGATTTCGGGGCTGTGCGGCCGTTTGATGTGCTGCCTGAAATACGAAAACGATGAATACGAACAGGCGAAAAAGGAAATGCCGGATATCGGTGCACGCGTCGAGACGCCAGATGGCAACGGCCGAGTCGTCAGCTTAAACTTGCTTGAAAGAGTATTGAAAATCCGCCTGGCTGAACAAGACCAGACGCTGGAATATACATTGGATGAAATCATGAACCAAGGGACGAGAGCGTGAGGTGGTGGTATCAGTGAAAGAAAAGAACTTTTTGGATACGGTCATGGATTTTGAACAGCAATTGGAATCGATGCAAGAGCAGTTCCGTGATTTGAAAACAGTAGTAGCGCGGACGATGGAAGAGCATCATGCGCTGCAATTGGAAAATCATCATTTGCGTGCCCGCCTCGATGAACTGAACGAAAAGGTGCCGGAACCGGAAAAAGTCGACCCGGTCAAGTTGAAAAAAGCCGTCATGGATATCGGCGAAGGCTACGATAACTTGGCCCGCCTATACCACGAAGGCTACCACGTCTGCAACGTCCATTTCGGCAGCTCCAGAAAAGGCGACGACTGCCTGTTTTGTTTATCTTTCCTAAATAAGCAAAACTAACAAAGAAAAGCGAGGCCGCCTGTTCAGCTCTGACAGGCATAAGACAAGTTCCCGAAGCGGCGCTTTTTGCCGCACAGGGAAATGGGCTTATGACCCGAGGAGCTAGGCGCTTGAGCTGGACAACAAGAAAAGCGTAGACAGCCGTTTAGACCCGACAAGCACAAGGTGGTTTGCTGAAGCGGCGTAGTTTGCCGCATAAGCAAACCACCTTGTGACCTCGAGGGTCTGGCTGTCGAAGCCTAGACATAAAGGAGAAAAGCCGAAACGGCCGTTCTGGCTAGGCAGACATAACCCAAAAATAGAACCAACAGGCTTCCGACACTCCGTGTGGCGGCAGCCTTTTATTATGGCAGGAGTGAACGATATGTTAACAGATGACGAACGGCTGGATTATTTGCTGGCGGAGAACTTGCGCATCATCCAAAGCCCATCGGTATTTTCCTTTTCTTTGGACGCGGTGCTGTTGGCGCGTTTTGCCTATGTGCCGAAAAAGCGCGGCCGCATTGTCGATTTATGCACGGGCAATGGGGCGATTCCATTGTTTTTGAGCGCTCGCACCGAATCAACGATCACGGGAGTTGAACTTCAGCCCCGCCTGGCTGGCATGGCGCGCCGCAGCATCGAATTCAACGGCCTCGACGGACAGATCGACATTATCGAAGGGGACGTGAAAGAAATCCCTGCGCAGCTCGGCTACGAGAAATTCGATACGGTGACATGCAATCCGCCGTATTTCCCGGCGCATGACATGAGCGATAAAAATCTGAGTGAGCATATGGCGATTGCGCGCCACGAACTGCACCTGACATTGGACGAAGCGGTACGGTCGGCGAGCCAGCTGTTGAAGCAAGGCGGCAAAGCGGCGTTTGTGCACCGTGCGGGAAGATTGATCGATATCATGGCGGCGATGCGCAACAACCGCTTAGAGCCAAAACGGATCCGGCTTGTCTACCCGAAGGCTGGAAAAGAAGCGAATACTTTATTGATTGAAGGCATCAAGGATGGCAAGCCTGATTTGAAAGTATTGCCGCCTTTGATCGTTTATGGAGACGACGGCGAATACACGGAAGAAGTGCGAGGTTTGCTGTATGGAAGTGAACAATGAGCATTATTTCTACGTGCTTGAATGTGGGGACGGGTCTTATTATGCGGGTTATACGAATGATTTAAAAAAACGCTTGGCCAAGCATGAAAGCGGCAAAGGCGCGAAATATACGCGCTCCCGCGGCCCGTTGACGCTCCTTTACCACGAAATGTACAAAACAAAGCCGGAAGCGATGAAAGCGGAATACGCCTTCAAACAATTGAGCAAGGCGGAAAAAATCGCCTATATTCAGGACGGAAAGGCGGAACGGACATGAAATCACAGAAAAGTTTCAGTGGCGAACAAACGACGCTTTATTTAGTGGCGACACCGATAGGCAATTTGGAAGACATGACGGTGCGCGCGCTGCGGCTGTTAAAAGAAGTGGATGTCATTGCGGCGGAAGATACGCGCAACACCAAGAAGCTTTGCAATTATTTTTCCATCAGTACGCCGTTAGTTAGCTATCACGAACACAACCAGGATAGCGGGGGAGAGAAAATCCTGCGCTATTTGGCGGAAGGGAAATCGGTGGCGTTGGTCAGCGATGCCGGCATGCCGTGCATTTCCGACCCAGGGGAAGACATCGTGAAAAAAGCAGTCGAGTCAGGCTATCCGGTCGTCCCGGTACCGGGTGCGAATGCGGCACTCAGCGCATTGATTGCTTCTGGCATCACTCCGCAGCCGTTCTTGTTTTACGGGTTCCTATCGCGCAATAAGAAAGCGCGCCTCACCGAACTCGAAAAATTGAGCCAAAAAGAAGAAACGCTGCTATTTTACGAGGCGCCGCATCGTTTGAAAGATAGTTTGAAAAGCCTGATGGCGGTGTTCGGCGGCGAGCGCCGGATTGTCTTGGCCAGGGAAGTGACAAAAAAATTCGAGGAGTTTCTGCGCGGAAGCCTAGAAGAAGCCGTCGCTTGGTCGGAGTCGAATGAAATCCGCGGCGAATTCTGCTTGGTGGTTGAAGGCAATTCGGAGCCCGACATGCTGGAAGTGGATGAGTGGTGGAAAGAACTAACATACGAACAGCATGTCACCCAGTTGATGGAACAAAAACAAATTTCTTCAAAAGAAGCGATCAAGGAAGCGGCAAAAGCGCGCGGCCTGCCGAAGCGGGATGTATACGAAGCATTCCATAAAGACTGAATCGAGTCCATAAAAAAAAGCCGGTGTGCATAGGCACGCCGGTTTTTTATTTCTTCAAATTGCTTTGGATTTCTTTAACGAGCTGCTCCGCGCCTTCTGGGCTGAGGATCAATTTGCCGCCAACCAATTGCATGTTCTCATCGGAAACTTCACCAGTTACCGCACATGTCATATTTGGCATATATTTTTTCAAGATAATTTTGTCGTCGTCGACATAAATCTCCAACGCGTCTTTCTCTGCGATTCCTAGCGTACGGCGCAATTCAATCGGAATAACTACGCGGCCCAATTCGTCCACTTTACGTACAATACCAGTCGATTTCATAATCATTAGCCCCTTTCAATTTTAGCGGCAGAATTCGTCAAAATTCGACATTTACCACTTCTTGTCATAAATCATACCAAGTAATGTCAATTAGGTCAATAAAAAACTATGGATTTCATAATAAATTTTGGGTTTTTGAGGCAAATACCCATTATTTCGTTGTTTTTTTGCCATTTATTTTCCTGTCGACCTATTTTGGGAAGAAGCTCCAGTTTTGGGACTGGGATTTTCCGGGCGGGAGGAAACATTGTACAAAATTCACGACTTCGTTAAAATAAAGGATATACAAAAAAACTGGAGGAATTTTTCGTGACTGCCAAGAACAAGACATTTTACCTGACGACTCCCATTTATTATCCGAGCGGAAAATTCCATATCGGAACGGCTTACACGACCGTTGCATCCGACGCCATGGCGCGTTATAAACGCTTGCGCGGCTTCGATGTCCGTTTTTTGACGGGCATGGATGAGCACGGCCAGAAAATTGAAGAGAAAGCCCGCGAAGCCGGCAAAGAACCGCAAGTCTTTGTCGATGATATGGCTGAGGCGGCGAAAAAAGTATGGGAAGTCATGGACATCAGCTATGACGACTTTATCCGCACGACTGAAGCCCGCCATAAGGAAGGCGTGGAGAAAATTTTCCAAACCTTCCTCGACAATGGCGATATCTACAAAGGCGAATACGAAGGCTGGTATTGCACGCCTTGTGAATCCTTCTTCACGGAATCTCAGCTAGAAGACGGCAATTGCCCGGATTGCGGACGCCCGGTGCATAAAGTGAAAGAAGAATCGTATTTCTTCAATATGAAAAAGTACGCAGACCGCTTGCTTGATTATTACGATAAGCATGTCGAATTCATCGAGCCGGAATCGCGTAAAAATGAAATGGTCAATAATTTCATTAAGCCGGGCCTTGAAGATTTGTCGGTTTCCCGGACTTCATTCGACTGGGGCATCCCGGTTCCTGGAGATCCGAAGCATGTCATCTATGTATGGGTCGATGCGTTGTCGAATTACATCACGTCACTCGGCTATGGTTCGAATGATGATTCCAATTTCAATAAATACTGGCCGGCAGACGTCCACGTCGTCGGAAAAGACATCGTGCGCTTCCATACGATCTATTGGCCGATCTTCCTCATGGCGCTTGACTTGCCATTGCCGAAGAAAGTCTTCGCACATGGCTTCATCATGATGAAAGACGGCAAAATGTCGAAATCGAAAGGCAATGTCGTCTATCCGGAAATGCTTGTGGAGCGCTACGGGCTGGATGCGGCGCGTTATTTCCTATTGCGCGAACTGCCATTTGGATCTGACGGCGTGTTCTCGCCGGAATCTTTTGTCGAGCGTACCAATTACGACTTGGCGAACGATCTCGGCAACTTGCTGAACCGCACTGTCTCGATGATCAATAAATATTTCGACGGTTCAGTGCCGCAAGTCAATGGCTTCAAGACCGACTTCGACGAGACTTTGCAGACGGTGGCAAAAAACACCGTTGCTGTTTACGAAGAGCATATGGAAAAAATGCAGTTCAGCCTCGTGTTGAGCGAAGTGTGGACATTGATTTCGCGCACGAATAAATACATCGATGAAACGCAGCCGTGGGTATTGGCGAAAGATGATGGCGATCGCACGCAGCTTGCATCGGTCATGGCGCATCTCGCGGAAAGCTTGCGCATGACAGCGGTTATGCTGCAGCCGTTCTTGCCGAATGCACCAAAGCAGATCATCGAACAGCTCGGCCTTACGCCGGAGTTCCTTGAATGGCAGACATTAGAGTCATTCGGTGCGATTCCTTCAGGTACGACCGTCGTGAAAAAAGGCACGCCGATTTTCCCGCGTCTCGAAGTGGAACCGGAAGTGGCGTATATTCGCGACCAAATGCGCGGAGGGGCAGCGCCGAAAGAAGAACAAGCACCTGTTGAGACCGTCCCGGAAAAGCCGGACACCCCCGAGATTACGATCGATGATTTCATGAAAGTGGATTTACGCGTAGCGACGGTTACGGCATGCGAACCGGTGAAGAAGACCGATAAGCTATTGAAGCTGCAAGTGGACATGGGCTATGAAACACGGCAAGTCGTCTCCGGCATTGCGGAGCATTACAAGCCGGATGAGCTCGTCGGCCGAAAAGTCATCATTGTCGCCAACTTGAAACCGGTCAAGCTGCGCGGAGAATTATCGCAAGGCATGATTCTCGCCGGCCAGCAAAATGGCTACTTGACCATCGCTTCCGTAGACCAAAAGTTACCGAACGGCACACAAGTTAAGTAAATATTCATGTGACAGCCTGCTCAGTTGAGCAGGCTGTTTTTATGTGTTTCGTGACTTAAAGACTATGAAAACGTCTGAAAAAGACGAAATGACTTTAAAACATCATGTTTTGTAATCCAAATGTAATATGGCTGTGAAGAAAGAAATGGCCTCAACCCGTACAATGTAATCTATGTGAAGGAGACTGATGAAGATGTATATCGATACCCATGTTCATTTAAACGCCGATCAATACGACGAAGATTTGCAGGAAGTCATTGATCGCGCGCTAAACAGCAAGGTGGAGAAAATGGTCGTCATCGGTTTTGACCGGAAAACGATCAAACGCGCCATTGAATTGGCTGAGCAATATGACTTTATCTATGCCGTCGTCGGCTGGCATCCTGTCGATGCGATCGACTGCACAGATGAAGACCTCGAATGGATCGAACAATTGGCTGCGCACGAAAAAGTGGTCGGCATCGGTGAAACGGGCCTCGATTACCATTGGGATAAATCCCCGAGAGATATCCAACAACAAGTATTCCGCAAGCAGATCCAACTCGCGAAACGCGTCAAGTTGCCAATCATTATCCATAACCGGGAAGCGACAGAAGACGTGCTGACGATCTTGCGCGAGGAAGACGCACAAGAAGTCGGCGGTGTCATGCATTGCTTCGGCGGCAGCGTCGAAACGGCGCAAGAGAGCATCAAGATGAATTTCATGATTTCACTCGGCGGGCCGGTAACATTCAAAAACGCCAAAAAGCCAAAAGAAGTGGCTGCTGAAATTCCACTTGAGCATCTGATGATTGAAACCGACGCCCCGTACCTCGCGCCGCATCCATACCGCGGCAAGCGCAACGAACCTTCGTATATGCCGCTTGTGGCGGAAGAGATCGCCCGCTTGAAAGAGCTGCCGGTCGAAACGGTCGCTGAAGCAACAACGGAAAATGCAAAACGATTCTACAAATTGTCATAAATGCTGGTTAATTGAAAAAACATATGCATTGACATGGAAGTGGTACGCGCCTATAATCACTCAGGTGTACAAAGGAGGAGTTATTTTTGACAAAAGAGGCAAATAATACCAATAACAATAAATCATTTAAAGGGAAGTCGATCGCGATCAGCATTGCAACGGTTCTGTTGTTCGCAGCTGTATTGGCTTTCGCAATTTTCGAAGGCACGAAAAATACGGTGACCATTACAGCGAACGGGGAAACCGAAGAAATCCGCACCCATGCTGAAACGGTCGGCGATGTATTGGACGAAAAGGCGATTGAAGTCGGGAAAGACGATTTCCTCAGCCATTCAGCCGATACGAAGATCGAAGGCGACGCCGCGATCGAATGGGATGAAGCGGAACAATACGCAGTAACAGTTGACGGAGAAACCCGTTCAGCATGGACGACTGAGAACACTGTTGCTGCAATTTTGGAAAAAGCTGAAATTGAAGTGACAAAACATGACAAAGTAAGCCCTGCATTAGATGAGACTGTCGATGAAGATACAATGATCGACGTAGAGAAAGCGTATGAAGTAACCATCGTGGATGGCGGAAAAGACAAAAAAGTCTGGTCCACTTCGACTACGGTCGCTGACTTTTTAAAACAGCATAGTGTAGAACTAAGCAAACTTGACCGTGTAGAACAGGATATGGATGAACTCGTTCTTCCTAACTCGAAAGTCGAGGTCGTGCGTGTAGAAAAAGTCACCGATGTAGTGGAAGACGCTGTGAAGTATGCAGTGGAAACGAGAAAAGATTCGTCCCTTTTGAAAGGCAGCGAAAAGCTTGTCCAAAAAGGGCAGAACGGATTGGTTAAGAAAACGTACGAAGTCGTGAAAGAAAACGGCAAAGAAGTAAAACGTGAATTGAAAAAAGAAAAAGTCGTCAAAGAACCGAAACAGCAGATCTTGGCTGTCGGCACGAAAACAATCGTAGCGAGCGTTTCGCGCGGCACAGCGAAAAAAGAAACCGCCACGCCTAAACAGGCATCAGCGAAACAAGAAGCAGCACCAGTGAAAAAAGCTTCGGCACCGGCGAAGAAAGCTGCGGCTCCAAAGGCGGTAGCAAAAGCTCCTGAAAAAGCTCCTGAAAAAGCGAAAGCTGCACCACAGCCAGCGAAAAAAGAAGCTGCTTCTGAACCTACAGGCGGTAAGGAATTCTATGTCTCGGCAACAGCTTACACGGCTAGCTGCACAGGCTGTTCTGGCATCACGGCAACGGGCATCAACTTGAAAGCGAATCCGGGCCTCAAAGTGATCGCAGTTGACCCAAGCGTCATTCCACTCGGTTCAAAAGTGTGGGTAGAAGGCTACGGCAATGCCATTGCAGGCGATACAGGCGGAGCGATCAAAGGCAACAAGATCGATTTGTTCATGCCGAACCGTTCCGATGCCATCGCATTCGGGCGCAAACAAGTGAAAGTTAAAATCCTCAACTAATCGAATAAGGTATTATATAGAAGGAAAAGCTTTCCCGGAGTATCGGGAAAGCTTTTTACATGTTTGCCGGAAGCGCGGTAAAATGAATGAGATCTGCAGAAACGAGGGATAGGCCATGAAGATACAAGAAGTGATTGTAGTCGAAGGTAAAGATGATACAGTGGCGATTAAGCGGGCTGTGGGCGCCGATACGATCGAAACGAACGGGTCCGCCATCTCAAACGAGACTTTGCGGCGCATTATGCATGCCCAGGAGAAGCGGGGCGTCATCGTCTTCACCGATCCCGATTATCCGGGCAGGCGGATTCGTGCTATTATTGAAGAACACGTGCCGCATGCCAAGCATGCCTTTTTGGCGAAAGAAAAGACTATTGCCAAAAACGGCAAAGGGCTCGGCATTGAACATGCCAGTGATGAAGATATCCGCCAGGCGTTAGAGGCGGTCTATACGCCGCTGACAGCAGAGCGGCCGGTGGAGATCACCCTAGAGGATTTGATCGACGCCCGGCTGATTGCCCATCCGTCAGCGAAAGCCCGCAGGACAGAGCTCGGCGAAGCGCTCAACATCGGCTACACGAACGGCAAGCAGCTGCATAAGCGCCTGCATGTGTTCGGCATTACCAAACAGCAGTTTATCGACGCAGTGCAAGCGTTAACCCAGGAGGACAGAACATGACCAAAGATATAGCAACACCGATCCGTACGCAAGAGATCATGGCCAAACACGGCCTGACTTTCAAGAAAAGCCTCGGCCAGAACTTTTTGATCGATCCGAATATTTTACGCAAAATCGTCTCGCAAGCGGGGCTCACAAAAGATTCGGCCGCCATTGAAATCGGCCCGGGCATCGGTGCATTAACCGAACACCTGGCGAGAGACGCAGGGAAAGTATTGGCGTTTGAAATCGACCAGCGATTATTGCCGGTACTCGCGGACACATTGTCGCCCTATGATAACGTCAAAGTGATCCATTCCGATATTTTGAAAGCGGACGTCGAAAGAGCGATCCAAGAAGAATTGGCCGGTTTTGACGACATCATGGTCGTCGCCAACTTGCCTTATTACGTGACAACGCCGATCATCCTCAAATTATTGCTTGAGAAACTGCCGATTCGCGGAATGGTCGTCATGCTGCAAAAAGAAGTAGCAGAGCGCATTACGGCGAAACCTGGCACGAAAGCATATGGCTCCTTGTCGATCGCCATCCAATATTATACGGAAGCCGATTACGCCATGACAGTGCCGAAGTCGGTTTTCATGCCCCAGCCGAATGTCGACTCCGCGGTCATCCGCATGATCAAACGAACGGAACCGATCGTGCAAGTTATTGACGAAGACTTTTTCTTCTCGGTGACACGCGGGTCATTTGTCCAGCGCCGCAAGACGATTCTCAACAACCTACAAAGTGCCATGCCGAACGGGAAAGCGAAAAAAGACCTCATTTTGCAGGCACTCGAAGAAGCCGGCATTGACCCAGCGAGGCGCGGTGAAACGCTCAGCATCAAGGAATTTGGGCTGCTTTCCGATAAATTGTATCCGCACTTTCACTAAACTGTGAAACTGTAACAGTTTTGGCACAGTTTTTTTCGGAAGTAGAATATTTCGGATAAATAACTGTTGCAATTCCTGAAAAGCATTGGTAAAATTAAAAATTTATTTGACTCCGCGGTCATTTTATGCTAGACTTTAGACTATAGTGAGGTGTAGACAAAATGCCCAAAACTTTGGCGGAGATTAAAAAGTCATTAGACCTGCATTTAGGGAAAAGGTTGCTGTTAAAAGCAAACGGAGGTCGCAAAAAGACGGTAGAACGTGCCGGAATTCTGCGTGAAACCTATCACTCCGTGTTCGTGATTGAATTGGATCAAGATGAACATGCATTTGAACGTGTATCTTATAGCTACGCGGACATCTTAACTGAAGCAGTGGAAATCACTGTCTTTGAAGGAACAGAAGACGCACTAGTCGTTAAATAATTGAACTCTATTTCATACTTACTTTACAACCCGCTTCGGTGATTTCGCCGGAAGCGGGTTTTTTCTATTGTTCCGGTTCTTCGGAAGCCATGCGTCTGTGTTAAAATAGTTTTCATCAGAACAGAAAAGGAGGCAGTGGAATGCTCTATATAAAAGCGCCTGCCAAAATCAATTTGACGCTGGATGTCTTGTATAAGCGTCCGGACAATTACCACGAAATCGAAATGATCATGACCACCGTCGACTTGGCGGACCGGATCGGCCTGCAAGGAACAGCGAAAGGCATACATATCCAGTCAGCGGACCGCTTCGTGCCGAATGACTCGCGCAATCTGGCGTACCAGGCTGCGCAATTGATCAAAGATACATTCAATATCAAGACAGGCGTCATTATCTCGCTCGATAAGCAAATCCCGGTAGCTGCGGGACTTGCCGGCGGCAGCAGCGACGCAGCGGCCACCTTGAAAGGGCTCAACCAGCTATGGCAATTGAATCTGTCGCTCGATGAGCTGGCAGAACTGGGCGCGAAAATCGGCTCTGACGTATCATTTTGCGTATACGGCGGCACAGCGCTCGCGACTGGGCGCGGCGAGGTGATCGAAGAACTGCCGGCGCCTCCGCATTGCTGGGTCATCCTCGCCAAACCATCGCTCGGCGTTTCGACAGCGGATGTATACGGGGCATTCAATCCAGACAAAGCGGATCATCCGGACACGCAAGCGATGATCGCAGCACTCCGTGAAGGGGATTACGAAGCGATGTGCGCTAATCTCGGCAATGCGCTCGAGAGCGTCACGATGAACCTCCACCCCGAAGTTGGGCAGATCAAGGAGCAAATGATTAAATTCGGTGCCGATGCGGTGCTCATGAGCGGCAGCGGTCCGACCGTTTTCGGCCTGGTCAACCAGGAAGCGCGCATTCCGCGCATCTATAACGGCCTGCGCGGCTTCTGCTCCGAAGTATATGCGGTGCGCTTGCTTGGCGACCGGGAGCCTCTTGCTTAAATACGTATATTTATGGTAAGTTTTCATTAGAATATTCGTGTTTAGGAGAGGGTAGTAGTGAAATGGAAGCGCAGTGAACGCTTGGTCGACATGACGCATTATCTATTGGAACATCCGCATCAATTGATTCCGTTGACATATTTCTCGGATCTGTATCAGTCAGCGAAATCATCGATCAGCGAGGACCTAGGCATCGTCAAGGAAACCTTTGAAGAAAAAGGCATCGGCCTGTTGATGACCGTGCCGGGAGCTTCGGGCGGCGTCAAATATGTACCGAAGATGAAAGATGCCGAGATTCGCCAAGTCATGGACGGATTGATTACGGAATTGAGCCAATCGGACCGGCTATTGCCGGGCGGTTATTTGTATATGACCGATGTGCTCGGCAACCCCCAAATGATGAACCGCGTCGGCAAAGTGTTCGCCAGCGCGTTTGCAGGCGAGAAAATCGATGCCATCATGACAGTCGCGACAAAAGGCATCCCCATTGCCCAAGCCATCGCGCGCCACTTGAATGTGCCGGTCGTCATCGTCCGCCGCGACAGCAAAGTGACAGAAGGCTCCACAGTCAGCATCAATTACGTCTCGGGTTCCACGCGCCGCATCCAGACGATGGTGTTGTCGAAGCGCAGCATGAAGAGCGGCCAGCGCGTGCTCATCACCGACGATTTCATGAAAGTCGGGGGCACGATGAACGGCATGAAGAACTTATTGGAAGAATTCGATTGCACATTGGCCGGTGTTGCGGTGCTCGTGGAAGCGGAGCATGCAGACGAACGCCTCGTGGAAAAATATCTCTCCCTCGTCAAATTGGACGAAGTCAGCGAAAAAGACCGGACCATTACGTTGAGAGCCGGAAATTATTTTGAAGGAGCGGATTAATATGAAATACGTAGCGACAGACAAAGCAGCAGCGGCAATCGGGCCGTATTCCCAAGGCGTCATTTCAGGCGATATGTTCTACAGCTCGGGGCAGATCCCGTTGAAAGCAGACGGAGAGCTCGCACAAGGCGGCATAGCGGAACAAACGCATCAAGTGTTCGCCAATCTTCAGGCTGTTTTAGAGGAAGCAGGATCGTCGCTTCAGCAGGTTATCAAGACGACTGTGTTCATCAAAGATATGAACGATTTTGCGGAACTGAACTCTATTTATGCTTCTTATTTCGGCGAGCATAAGCCAGCGCGCTCCACAGTCGAAGTGGCACGCCTGCCAAAAGATGTGAAAGTAGAAATTGAAGTCATTGCGAAAGTTGCACAATAAAACCACCTTTTGGGTGGTTTTTGTTTTATTTTCATTTATTAAGTAAATTTTCTAATAAATTCTGTAATTTTTGAAGGAATTTAGTCCTCTCTCCCGAATACAAACAAATGCGCCAAAAAATTACAGCAAGAGAAGGGGAGATTTGAGAATGGAAGTAACTGATGTAAGGTTGCGCCGAGTCCAGACTGATGGACGCATGCGGGCAATCGCTTCAATCACGCTCGACAATGAATTCGTGGTACACGACATCCGTGTCATCGACGGCAACGACGGGTTATTTGTCGCCATGCCGAGCAAGCGGACGCCGGACGGGGAGTTCCGCGACATTGCACATCCGATCAACTCCGGCACGCGCAATAAATTGCAAGAAGCCGTGCTCGAAGCATATGCACAAAGTGAAGAGCTAGCAGTACTTGAAAATGCCGGCATCTGATACGCCGAAGAACCTTCCAGTTCAAGAGAAGGTTCTTTTTTGTGGGCAAAATTCCATCGGCAAGAAATCCGCCTCGCACCAGCCTTGCTCAGAAGGTGAAAAAAGCGCACGATTGCGCTCGCTTCGGGCTTTGTCATGTGATTGTCATGTCCTGTAACCTTGAAAATCAAGGGTTTTTCAGCTATAGTCAATAAGGAAACGTGAAAGTGGCATTTTTTTGTCTAGAACGGACAGCCCTTTCGCCAGACAATCATTTTTCAGTTAATCAGTTTAAATACAGGAAACGGAGGGATTCGACCGATGGACCATACATATGCAGTGATTTTGGCGGCCGGACAAGGCACGCGCATGAAATCGAAATTGTATAAAGTACTCCACCCGGTGTGCGGCATGCCGATGGTAGAGCACGTCACGGGGAATATCCACCAGCTTGGCGTCGAGAAAATCGTCACGATCGTCGGGCATGGAGCGGAGAAAGTAAAAGACCAGCTGGGGGACATGAGTGAATACGCACTCCAGGAAGAGCAACTCGGCACAGCCCACGCCGTGCAGCAAGCAGCGCCGCTGATCGAAGGGAAAGCCGGGACGACAATTGTCGTATGCGGCGATACGCCTTTGATCCGTGCGGAAACGATGCAGTCACTCATCGACCATCATAAAGAAACCGGCGCTAAAGCGACCATCCTGACGGCTATCGCTGAAGACCCGACAGGCTACGGCCGCATCATCCGGGACGCTTCTGAAAGTGTCGAGAAGATCGTCGAGCAAAAAGACGCATCGACTGCAGAGCAAGCCGTGAAAGAAATCAATACCGGAACCTATTGCTTTGACAACGAAGCTTTGTTCGACGCGTTGAAAAACGTTTCGAATGATAATGTACAAGGCGAATATTATTTGCCGGACGTCATCGAGATCCTGCAAAAACAAGGGGAAATCGTGGCGGCCTTTGCGACCGATAGCTTTGAAGAGACGCTCGGCGTCAATGACCGCGTCGCGCTGAGCCAAGCGGAGACTTTCCTTCGCCGCCGCATCGCTGAACAGCATATGCGTGCGGGTGTGTCGATCATCGACCCGGCGACCGCGTATATTAGCGCACAGGCAAAAATCGGGGCTGATACGATCATCCACCCGAATGTTACCATCGAAGGCGATACAGTCATCGGGGAAGATTGCGTCATCACATCGAACACGCGCATCGTCTCGAGCACAATTGGCGATCGCACGGAAATCCGCAGCTCCGAAGTGTATGACAGCACAATCGGCAACGATACCGCTGTCGGGCCATTCGCCCATATCCGACCGCAATCCGCGCTCGGAAATGAAGTGAAGATCGGCAATTTCGTGGAAGTGAAAAAAGCCGAGCTTGGTACGGGCAGCAAAGTGTCCCATTTGAGCTATATCGGAGATGCGCTTGTCGGAAGCGGCGTCAACATCGGCTGTGGCACGATCACGGTCAATTACGACGGCAAGAACAAGCACCTCACGACCATTGAAGATGATTCGTTCATCGGCTGCAACTCGAATTTGATTGCGCCGGTGACGATCGGCAAAGGCTCTTATGTCGCGGCAGGGTCGACCATCTCGAAAGATGTCCCTAGCGACGCCTTGGCGATTGCCAGAGCGCGCCAGGAAAATAAAGAAGGCTACGCAAGCAAACTAAACCGCAAATAATAGGAGGGTTCCCCCCAATGGGCATTCAAAATACTAACTCGAAGTTGAAAATCTTTTCGTTGAACTCGAACAAAGAACTGGCTGAGCAAATTGCTGAGCAAGTGGGCTTGCCGCTTGGCAAAAGCTCGGTAACACATTTTAGCGACGGAGAAATCCAGATTAACATCGAAGAAAGCATCCGTGGCTGCGATGTGTTCATCGTCCAATCGACTTCACAGCCGGTCAACGAAAACTTGATGGAGCTATTGATCATGATCGATGCCGTCAAGCGTGCATCTGCGCGTACCGTAAACGTAGTCATCCCATACTACGGCTATGCACGCCAGGACCGCAAAGCACGTTCACGCGAGCCGATCACAGCCAAACTCGTCGCCAACCTGCTTGAAACAGCCGGTGCGACACGTGTTGTTGTCTTGGATCTTCACGCTCCGCAAATCCAAGGGTTCTTTGATATTTTGATTGACCATCTGGTAGCTGTGCCACTCCTATCCGATCATTTCCTGAACGATCCAAACATCGATCTCGAGAACGCGATCATCGTGTCGCCTGACCACGGCGGCGTTACGCGTGCCCGTAAAATGGCGGACCGCTTGAAAGCGCCGATTGCCATCATCGATAAGCGCCGTCCGCGCCCGAACGTTGCCGAAGTGATGAACATCGTCGGGAACGTCGAAGGCAAAACAGCGATCATCATCGATGACATTATCGACACGGCTGGAACAATTTCGATTGCAGCTAGCGCATTGATCGAAAGCGGAGCGAAAGAAGTTTACGCTTGCTGTACGCATCCGGTGCTTTCGGGCCCTGCCGTCCAGCGCATCCAGGATTCCGTCATCAAGGAATTGGTCGTGACCAACTCGATCGCTCTTGCAGATGAGAAAAAAATCGACAAGATCAAACAATTGACGGTTGCACCGCTTCTTGCTGAAACCATCATCCGTGTACACGAACAGAAATCAGTCAGCACTTTATTTGATTGATGGCGCTGGGATATCCCAGAGTCTTCCAGGTTTCAGCTTTATATGAACAGGGTAGTTATAAACTATGCGTTTAATATAACTGGAGGTTGAAATTATATGGCTATCAAAATGACAGCAGCGAAAAGAGAAACAGGAAAGCCGCATTCGGCATTAACCGATTTGCGCGGCGAAGGCCACGTGCCTGGCGTCGTATACGGCTACAAAATGGAAACGACACCAATTGCCGTGTCCGAAATTGACTTGATCAAGACTTTGCGTGAATCTGGACGCAATGGCGTCATCAGCTTGGAAATCGGCGGCAAGAGCACGAACGTCGTATTGAGCGATTACCAAATGGATTCATTGAAAGGCAGCTTCAAGCACGTCGACTTCTTGGCAATCAATATGTCTGAAGAAATCGATGTTGATGCAACTGTTCACTTGATCGGTGAATCACCAGGCGAAAAAGAAGGCGGCGTCGTGACGCAGCCGAACCGCGAAGTTCACATTCGCGTCAAACCGAGCGATATTCCGGATTCAGTCGATATCGACATCAGCGAGCTCGCAATCGGCGACTCTGTGTCGGTCAGCGACATCCGTGACAAGTTCAGCTTTGAAATCTTGAACGACGATGACTTCCTGTTGATCTCTGTTACTGCACCACGTACAGAAGAAGAGCTAGAAGAGCTTGAAACAACAGACGAAGGCGAAGAGCCTGAAGTGATCGGCGACAACGAAGAAGAAGCAGCCGGCGAAGAAAAAGAATAATTCCTGCAATGCTCAAACAGGGACTGCCAACCGGCAGTCCCTGTTTTTATTGCATGCGCACGGATTATGGTAAAATAAAAGGCAGTGAAGAAGTAAAAGGAGTTTGCTATGAAAATGATCATCGGCCTGGGGAATCCAGGAAAAACATATGAAGAAACCCGCCACAATATCGGCTTTCACGTAATCGACCGGTTGGCGAAAGAATGGAACGCCCCGCTCACACAGTCCAAGTTCAAGGGAATGTATTCCGTCGTCCACCGCCCAGAAGGCAAAGTGATGCTCGTTAAGCCGCTCACCTATATGAATCTATCCGGCGAATGTATCGGCCCCTTGATGGATTATTACAATGTCGACACAGAAGACATTGTGGTCATCTACGACGATCTGGATTTGCCGGCAGGACAGCTCCGCTTGCGCCAAAAAGGCAGCGCGGGTGGCCACAACGGCATCAAGTCACTGATCCAGCATCTCGGCACCCAGCAGTTCAACCGCATGCGCATCGGCATCAGCCGCCCGCCTGCAGGAATGAAAGTGCCGGATTACGTACTCGCTAAGTTCAATGCTGAAGAAAAGCCATTGATGCAAGAGGCGGTCGGAAAAAGTGCGGATGCGTGCAATTACTGGCTGTCGAAACCATTTATCGAAGTCATGAACGAATACAACGGTTAATCGCTTTGGCGCATGCGTGCGTCCAAGGCTTTTTCCCGTTTCCTATCGTTTTTAAAAGGGTAATATAGCCATCAAACGGCTTTATTTTGGACAGGAAGGAGGAATCTTCATGAAGCACATTTTGCAGACATTTTTAGGGGATTCCCACACTCAATCGTTTATCAAAGAACTGAAAAAAGGCCAGGACCACCAGCTGATCTCGGGCTTATCCGGCAGCGCGCGCCCGATTTTTTATCAGACGGTCCATGAAGAACTCGACAAGCCGCTGCTCGTCGTGACGCCGAATTTGCTGCATGCCCAACGGGTCTATGACGATTTGGTCAGGCTCATGGGGGAGCGGCACGTGCGTTTGTATCCAGCGGAAGAAACGATCGCCGCAGATATTGCATTTTCCGGACCGGAACTGCGTGCCCACCGCATCGACACGCTCGACCATATAAAATCGACCGGCAAAGGCATTTACGTCACGCCGGTTTCCGGCTTGCGCAAATTATTGCCGTCCCCGGCACAATGGGACGGGGCGACGCTGCGCGTTGCGGACGGAGATGAACTCGAGACCGAGAACTGGCTATTGAAGCTTGTTGCAATGGGCTATTCCCGCACGACAATGGTCACTTCACCCGGCGAATTCGCCTTGCGCGGCGGCATCCTTGATGTCTATCCGCTGCATTTCGAGCATCCGGTGCGCATTGAACTATTCGATACGGAAGTCGATTCCATCCGCCTGTTCTCCGCAGAAGACCAGCGCTCTCTCGAGAAAATCGAGTCGCTGTGCATTTTACCGGCTGTCGAATTGGTGTTGTCAGCAGGGCAGAAGCGTGTATTGGCAGACCGAATCGAAGATCAATTGACCACGAGCTTGAAAAAGCTAAAGGATGACGATACGAAAGAGTTGATGCTGCAGTATATACAGCATGATATCGATACCCTCCGGAGCGGCGACGAACCGGAACAGCTGGCGAAGTATGCCGCTTTGGTCGACTCGCAATCCGCTTTTCTCGGGGATTATTTCCCTGAAGACGGCGTCGTGTTTTTCGATGAACTCGGACGCATTCAAGAGATGACCGAAACGCTGGAGCGCGAAGAAGCGGAGTGGACGGTGTCGCTCCTCGAAGAAGGAAAGTTCCTCCACGATGTGCCATTGGCGTACCCGTTCCGTGACGTGTTGTCGAAACTCAAGCAGCCAGCCAATTTCCTGTCGCTCTTTACACGGACTTTCCCGCTCGTCACGATCAAGAAATCGCTCGCCTATTCCTGCAAGCCGATGCAATCGTTCCACGGGCAAATGAATTTACTGCAAGCTGAAATGGAACGCTGGACGCTCGGCAAGTTCCGCGTATTTGTCGTGGCAAGCGGCGAAGAACGGCTGCAAAAAGTACGCTCTGTTTTGGACGATTATGAAATGGAAGCTGAAATCATTACCGAAAAAACCATCGTGCAAGACGGCAAAACCTATCTCGTCGACGGCGAATTGTCGAGCGGCTTTGAAATGCCGCTGCAGCGCATGGCGGTCATTACAGATGCGGAATTGTTCAAAAAGCAGCCGAAGAAAAAAACCCGCGCACAAAAATTGACCAATGCCGAGCGCATCAAGAGCTATTCGGAGATCAAGCCGAGCGACTATATCGTCCATATCCACCACGGAATTGGCCGGTTTGTCGGCATTGAGACATTGGAAAGCGGCGGTGTGCATAAAGATTATCTTCACATCGTCTATAAAGGCGATGATAAATTATTTGTGCCGGTCGATAAAATCGACCTCGTCCAGAAATACATCGCCTCGGAAGAAAAAGAACCGAAGCTCCATAAAATGGGCGGCGTCGAATGGAAGAAGACACGCACGAAAGTATCGGCGGCCGTACAGGATATCGCTGATGACTTAATCAAGCTGTATGCGGAACGTGAAGCGCTCGAAGGCTTTACGTTCAGCGAAGACCAGGACATGCAGCGCCAATTCGAAACGGAATTCCCTTACGAGGAAACGCCTGACCAATTGCGCTCCATCGACGAAGTGAAAAAAGACATGGAGAGAAAACGCCCGATGGACCGCTTGATCTGCGGCGATGTCGGCTACGGAAAAACGGAAGTCGCCATCCGTGCAGCATTCAAAGCGGTGCTCGACGGCAAGCAAGTGGCGTTCCTCGTGCCGACCACCATTCTTGCCCAGCAGCATTTCGAAACAATGAGCGAGCGTTTCAAGGATTACCCGATCGAGGTTGGCCTCATGAGCCGCTTCCGTTCGAAAAAGCAGCAAACCGAAACCGTCAAAGGCTTAAAGAACGGCTCGGTCGACGTTGTCGTCGGCACGCACCGCATTTTATCGAAAGATGTTGTGTATAAAGATCTTGGCTTGTTGATCATCGATGAAGAGCAGCGTTTCGGGGTGACCCATAAAGAGAAAATCAAGCAGCTGAAATCGACGGTCGATGTATTGACGCTGACGGCGACGCCGATTCCGCGTACTTTGCACATGTCGATGATCGGCGTGCGCGACTTGTCCGTCATTGAGACGCCGCCTGCCAACCGTTTCCCGGTGCAGAGCTATGTCATGGAACATAATGGCGGGCTCGTGCGCGAAGCGATCGAACGCGAGATGGCGCGCGGCGGCCAAGTGTTTTATTTATACAACCGTGTGAGCGATATGACCCGCAAAGTGGACGAGATCCAGCAGCTCGTTCCGGAAGCGCGCGTCGGCTATGCCCACGGGCAGATGTCTGAGACTGAACTCGAATCAATCATTCTCGGCTTTCTCGATGGCGAATACGATGTCCTCGTGACGACGACGATCATCGAAACCGGCATCGACATCCCGAATGTCAATACGCTCATCGTCTATGACGCCGACCGCATGGGCTTGTCGCAGCTGTATCAATTGCGGGGCCGCGTCGGGCGCTCGAGCCGCGTGGCATATGCGTATTTCATGTATCAGCGCGATAAAGTGCTGACGGATGTCGCCGAAAAACGGTTGATGGCCATCAAGGAATTCACCGAACTCGGCTCCGGCTTTAAAATTGCCATGCGCGATTTGTCGATCCGCGGGGCGGGCAATTTGCTCGGCTCCCAGCAGCACGGCTTTATCGACTCGGTCGGTTTCGATTTGTATTCGCAAATGCTCGAAGAAGCAATCGAAGAACGCCGAACCGGCATGAAGAAAGAAGTCGTGCCGGAAGTGGAAATCTCGCTGACGGAAGATGCCTATATTCCGGATAGCTATATTGCCGACGGCTACCAGAAGATCCAAATGTACAAACGCGTCAAAAACATGGAAACTGCAGAAGAAATGATCGACTTGCAGGATGAATTGATCGACCGCTTCGGCGATTTGCCGATCGAAGCCGAGCAATTGCTGCGCATCGCCCGCATGAAAGTCTGGGCACGCGCTGCCGGTGTCGACTCGATCAAGCAGCAAGGCGACCGTGTCACTATCAAATTGAGCGATGCCGGAACAGAAGCGATCGACGGCGGCAAAGTCGTCGAAGCTTCCGGCAGCTATGGCCGCGCAGTCGGCTTCACGATGAACGGCCAGGCACTCGTTTTGAATATAGACGGCAAGAAGACCGGCAAGCATCATCCGTTTGATGTACTCGAAGGCATGATGGAGATTCTGGCTGATTCTGTCCGGGAAGAGGCGTCTGTCGGGTGATGCGGGGGACAAGCAGATGACGGCGCAGCATTCGATGACGAGCTTCTTGAAAGGCGCCGCGTTACTTACACTCGCAGGGTTTATCGTTAAACTGCTGAGCGCTGTTTACCGGGTGCCGTTTCAGAACCTGGTTGGCGACGAGGGCTTTTATATTTATCAGCAAGTGTATCCATTCGTGGCGATTTTCGGCATTTGGACGTCCTACGGCTTTGCGGTTGCTGTATCGAAATTATTGGCGGAGCAGCATGATTCAAAGCATGCCGGCATTTTACGAACGGCTACCTGGCTTATGGTAATTCTTTCCGCCTCATCATTTGCCGCGCTCTATTTCGGGGCTGGCATGCTGGCAAGCTGGATGGGCGATCCTTTGCTTGCCGGATTGCTGCGGGCAGGGGCGTTTGCGGTCGTCTTCATGGCACCGCTTGCCATGATGAAAGGCCGACTTCAGGCAACTGGCAATATGGCACCGGTCGCTACGGCTCAAGTGACTGAGCAGGCAGTGCGCGTCGCAGTCATTTTGATCGGCGCATTTGCTGCTGTCAGCTATGGCCTCTCGCTTTATGTCGCAGGGCAAGTGGCAATCGCCGCTGCCGGCGCCGGGGCATTCGCGGCTGTGCTGTTATTATGGCGTTCTTACCGGAGTCAAAGAGAGCGCCCCATTGGCACTTTCGACCGGGGAATGGCGAAGAACCTGCTGTTTACGAGCCTTAGCGTCAGCATGAGTTCGCTGTTATTGGTGCTGTTTCAGCTGGTCGATTCGTTTACTGTCTATCGTCTGCTCGAACAGCCGCTCGGGACAGAGGCCGCGATGGAACAAAAAGGCATCTATGACCGTGCGCAACCGCTTGTGCAATTCGGGATTTTATTGGCGACTTCTTTGACGCTGTCGCTCGTGCCGCTTATTGCCCGTACGATGCAGGAAAAAAGCGGCCGCAGCCCGGCACTTTATGCGAGCCTCGCTTTGCGTGTGTCCGTGTTGTTTGCTGTCGCTGCATCCGCCGGTTTGACGCTGGTTATGCCTTATGTCAATGAAGCTTTATTTAAGACGCCGGACGGATCTGTTGCACTCATCGTTTTCAATTGGCAAATCGTTTCGATGTCACTTGTGCTGGTGCTGACGGCGATTTTGTACGGTTTCGGAAAAATCCGCGTGCCGGCGCTGTTATTGTTTATCGGCTTGATTCTAAAATCGGTTGGCAATTTATTGCTCGTGCCACTGTACGGCATCACTGGCGCAGCGCTGGCCGGCAATATCGGCTTGGTCTTTATTGCGGCAGCGCTCATCTGGTATTTTAAGAAAGTTTGGCCGCTGCAATTTGCTCACGCCCGTTTTTACGGCTGGCTCACAGCAGCGTCTGTGGCGATGACGATCGCGGTATACGCCTTTGTAAAGGTGCTCGTGCCGCTATTGCCGTGGTCCGGCCGGTGGGAAGCCGTATTCATCACACTGACTGCCGTGCCGCTCGGCGCTGCCGTGTTTTTACTGGTGGCGGCAAAATCACGGATTATAACCGAAAGAGAATGGTACATTATCCCGTTCGGACGCCGGCTGGCTGCGTTGCAATTGGCGCTCAATCCACGAAAGAAAAGGAGTTAGACAATGCATACCATTCATATACTCGGCCTTGGCGCCGGGGATCTTCTGCAATTGCCGCTCGGCGTTTACCGTACCTTGAAAGAGGCGGACCCGCTTTATTTGCGGACAGCGGATCACCCGGTCGTTACAGAGCTGGAGACAGAAGGCTTACGTTACGAGAGCTTTGATGCAATTTACGAAAAGTATGACGATTTTGCGCCGGTTTATAAGGAAATCGCCGAGACGCTTATTGCGCTTGCGGAAAACGCATCCGTTTATTACGCAGTGCCGGGACATCCGCTCGTGGCGGAACAGACGGTGCAGTTTTTGATCGAAGCAGAAAAACAAGGACGCTGTGAATTGTCGATCGCCGGGGGGCAAAGCTTTTTGGACGCCATATTCGGCGCGTTGCGCATCGATCCTATCGAAGGCTTCCAGCTGGTCGACGGCATCGGCCTCGACAGCGACCGATTGAATATGACCGAACACATTTTGATCGCGCAAGTGTATGACCAATTCAGCGCATCCGAAGTGAAACTGTCGCTGATGGAGAAATACCCGGAAGATTACCCGGTAACGATTGTTACAGCCGCAGGGGCCACTTCAGAGCGCCTGCGTACGGTACCGCTCCACGAACTCGACCGTTCGGCGGAAATCGATAATTTGACGACTGTCTACGTGCCGCCTGCAACGGAGCAGACGCAGCGGTTGAAAGAATGGCAGACATTCCGTGAGATCATCGCGAAACTGCGCAGTCCTGAAGGCTGCCCATGGGACCGCGAGCAGACACATGAATCGCTGCGTCCTTATTTACTCGAAGAAGCGCACGAATTGCTGCAGGCGATCGAAGAGGAAGATGATGAAGCCATCGCGGAAGAGCTGGGCGATGTGTTATTGCAAGTGTTCCTGCACGCGCAAATCGGCCAGGACAGCGGCTATTTCCAGTTAGAAGACATCCTGGAAGCCATCAGCGATAAAATGATTCGACGCCATCCGCATGTCTTCAGTGATGTGGAAGTGGCGTCCGCAGATGAAGTGGTCGATAATTGGCAAGCGATCAAACACCAAGAAAAACCGGCAGGAGAATCGTTGCTCGATGGCCAGGACCGCTACAGCTCCTCGCTATTAACCTCGTATAATTATCAGAAGAAAGCTGCAAAAGCCGGCTTCACGTGGAAAGACGCGGACGGCGCATGGGCGAAGTTCGAAGAGGAATTGCAGGAGTTCAAGATTGAAGTGGCGAATGGTTCCAAAGACCAGCAGCTCGATGAATTCGGCGATCTGTTGTTCACGCTCGTCAACATTGCGCGTTTTTACGGCTTGTCGCCCGAACAGGCGATGGTCCAGGCGAACCATAAATTCCGCACGCGCTTTTCGCACGTAGAGCAGCGCGCGCAAGAAGACGGCCGCACGTTTTCAGATTACACATTAGACCAGCTCGACAGCTTCTGGAACGAAGCAAAAGCTGGACACGGAGAGGACGAAAATCATGAGACTCGATAAATTCCTGAAAGTTTCCCGTTTGATCAAACGCCGCACTTTGGCGAAAGAAGTAGCCGATCAAGGCCGCATTTTGGTCAATGGCAATAAAGCGAAAGCGAGCAGCGTCGTCAAAGAAGGCGACGAACTGCAGATCCGCTTCGGGCAAAAAGTGGTCACTGCCCGCATCGACCAATTGCGCGAAAACGTCCGCAAAGAACAAACTGCGGAAATGTACACGATCTTGAACGAAGAAAAGCTTGATAAAGTGGACCCGAGCTTTGTGGACGATGAGGCATAAAGAATGAAAAAGAACCCAGCCGGTTAACGGTTGGGTTCTTTTCGTATGTTGAAAATAAGATGATGTGAATAGTTGGAGTGGAATAGTGATGAGGTGAGATTGCGCTTCAACTGCTGCTTTCCGGGGGGCGGGCGTCGAGCCAATGTGCCGCAAAAAAGCGCGACACATTTGTCTCGCCAGTCCCGCTCGGTCCCCCAGGAGTCAGCAGTTTCCGCTTCATCTCTAGGTTTAGATTGGTAAGTAGTTGCGTCACCCTCTCCACTCAGCAAATGAAGAAATAAAGTGCACTTTTTCTCGGTAGACCAGTTTACTGATTTTGTTCAGCACATGCATTGCCAACTAAGCGACATACTCAAAGGCAGACGAGTCATACAAAACTGGAACCATCTTACTTATTTACTTCAATGAAATATCCAAGCCGCCACGCGCACAAGGGTGAGCCGAAGCAATGAGACAGCGGGTTTCTGGCTCATTGCGAAAGGCCAACCCCAAGCGAGGCAGCGATTAACAAAGCGATGCAAATACAATGAACGAACCTCGTCGCACATAAACTTCATGACCCATCCCGCTTAACCCATTAAGCGCATACCCAAAAGCGCACGAACCATCCAGAACCGAATCTATCCGACTCATTCGATTCAACGAAATATCTAAGCCCCTCGCACTTAAGGGTGAAGCGAAGCCAAGAGACAGGTGTTCTTTCTGGCTCATGGCGAGAGCTCAACCCCAAGCGAGGCGGCGGCTACCAAGGTGATGACAAAACACAGCTTCCTTCTCCATACATGAAAACGCCACTCCGCTAAAATTCACCAACCCGAAAAAGAGCCTCGCCAGTTGCAGGCAAGGCTCTTCATTCGTATCAATAAGTTCAATCTCCCATCAAAGTCACGAGCACCGCTTTTTGAGCATGCAGGCGGTTTTCGGCTTCCTGAAAAATGACGGAATGGGGGCCTTCCAAAATATCGGTCGTCACTTCTTCCTCGCGATGCGCCGGGAGGCAGTGCATAAAGATATAATCCGCTTTCGCGTGCTGAACCAGTTCCGCGTTCACTTGGAATCCTTCAAAATCATTCAAACGTTTAATGGCTTCGGCTTCCTGGCCCATGCTCGCCCAGACATCCGTATAGATGGCGTCGCTGTTTTTCACGGCTTCGACGGGATCATGGGTTACCGTCACCACAGCACCGCTATCTTTTGCGATGGCTTGCGCGAGTTCGACCATTTCCGCCTGCGGCTCATAGCCTTTCGGAGCGGCGATCGCGATGTCGAGCCCGACTTTTGCGGCGCCGATCATCAAGGAATTGGCCATATTATTGCCATCCCCGATATACGCCAGCTTGCGGCCTTTCAACTCGCCGAAATGTTCGATGAGCGTCATGAGATCGGCCAGCACTTGGCACGGGTGGTAGTCGTCTGTCAAGCCGTTGATGACGGGAATCGAGCTGAACTTGGCGAGCTCTTCCACAGCGGACTGATGGAATGTGCGGATCATCAAGCCGTCCAAATACCCCGACAGCACACGCGCTGTATCGGCAATCGTTTCACCACGGCCAAGTTGGGTATCCTGAGAACTCAAGAACATCGCGTGGCCGCCAAGTTGCAGCATGCCCGCTTCAAACGACACGCGCGTGCGGGTCGATGATTTCTCGAAGATCATGCCGAGCACTTTTCCTTTCAAGAGCGGCAAATGTTTATTTTCAGGTTTCTTTAATTCAATCGCTAAATTAAGCAAATCGAGAATCTCCTCGGTGCTATAGTCTTTCAATGAAAGAAAATCTTCCTGGGCAACCGTTGGGGCAAGCGGCATAATCATCGTCATTGGGCAAGCACTCCTTTCAAACGTTCAGATTGGTTTTTATGGCTCGCGGCGTAAGCAGCCGCAGTTTCCGGGCGCGACCAGGCGTGGAGGCGGTGGATGGCCGCTTGCGCCATGCGGCCGGTGTCGGGTGTTTCGGAAAAGTCGATATAGGCGGCAGCGTCTTTCGATGTTAACCACTCGTTAAACGAAAGTTGGTCTTCGGTCACGATCGTGAAGCCTTGTGCGCGCCAAGAATTGAGTTGCTCATAGTCGGCGCTGTCTTGCGCGGCAAATAGCGTTGAACCTGATGCAAGTTTCGCTAGCTGGACGGAAGCGCCTGTCAGCGCTTTTTCGAGCGCGTCTTCAAACAGCTTGGCTGTGCCGATCACTTCGCCGGTCGACATCATCTCGGGCGACAGGATAGGGGACAGGCCTGGTAATTTAATATGCGAGAACACCGGGGCTTTGACGGTAAAATCCGGTTGTCCGTTATACATGTCTTCGATGCCGAGCTCATCGTACGGCATGCCGAGCAGTAGGGCGGTTGCGTGTTGTACGAGCGGTACATCCGTCACTTTCGAGCTGATCGGTGCCGTGCGCGACGCCCGCGGATTGATTTCCATGACGAATAATTGATCTTCTTCGTAGACGAATTGGATATTGAAAAGCCCGGTATAGTCAAGCTGTCTCGCAATATGCTTCGCGGTATCGATCAGCTTCTGCTGCTGGACATCTGTTAATGTCACGGGCGGCGTGCTCGCGATGCTGTCGCCGGAATGGACACCGGTTCCTTCGAGATGCTCGAAGATCGCCGACACCCAGACGTTGTCGCCGTCCGTTAAAATATCGGCTTCCGCTTCTTTGCCGGTGACGAAATGGTCGACCAATACCGGAAACGCCTTGTCCGCGCCCGCGAGCCAAGCATCAAGCTCCGCTTGGTCGTGAAGCACGATCATGCCGCGTCCACCGATGACGTAAGAAGGGCGAAGCAAGACCGGGAAGCCGAGCTTTTCCGCTGCGGGCAGCACTTCTTCGGGCGCATTCGCCGTCGTCCCGGGGATGGTCGGCAAGCCGATCGACTCGAGAAACGCGTAAAAGCGGTCGCGGTCTTCCATTTGGTCCAGCAAATCGACCGATGAGCCGAGCACGGTAATGCCCGCTTCTTCCAGTGCTTTCGCCAAATTAAGCGAAGTCTGGCCGCCGAATTGGAGGATGACTTGGTGGATGCCCTCAAATTCCAGGACGTTCAAGACATCTTCCGCCGTGATCGGTTCGAAATAAAGCGCATCGGCCACTTCGTAATCGGTGCTGACGGTTTCCGGGTTGTTGTTGATCATGACCGCTTCATAGCCAAGTTTCTGTGCGGCCATAACGCTGTGCACGCAGCAATAATCGAATTCGATACCTTGCCCGATGCGGATTGGGCCGGATCCGACGACCGCGACTTTTTTCGCATCATTCGAGCGGTCGACGTCTGCGGCATTGTCCCATGTGGAATAGAAATAATTTGTATTCGAACGGAACTCAGCGGCGCATGTATCAATCATCCGGTAGGCTGGCGCAATTTTATAGCTTCTGCGTTGCCCCCAAATTTCAGCTGCCGGCACATTCCAAATATCGGCCATTTGCTGGTCGCTGAAGCCGAGCTTTTTCGCCTGCAATAAGCGATCAGCAGTCACGGAATTCCAGCTGATCGATTTGAGGTCTTGCCACTCTGTAACAATATTCGATAAAACGTATAGGAAATAAGGGGTGATGCCAGTGATGGCATGCAGTTCATCCGTGGTTTCCCCGCGGATGAGCAATTCGAACAGCACAAACAAACGGCGATCGTCCGGCTTCATTGCGAGTTCCAATAAATCGCCCGTTGGCAATGAGGAGATGGCGGGAAGGCGGAACCCGTCTATCGGCAGCTCAAGCGAGCGCAGCGCTTTTTGCATAGCGGCTTCCATGCGGCGTTCGATCGCCATCACTTCGCCGGTCGCCTTCATCTGCGTGCCGAGCGTGCGGTCCGCTAAAGGAAATTGGTCGAACGGCCAGCGCGGGATTTTCAAGGCGACGTAATCGAGTGCCGGCTCGAAGCTGGCATAGGTTGTGCCAGTCACCGGGTTCTTCAATTCATCGAGCGTATAGCCGATGGCGAGCTTGGCGGCGATTTTCGCGATCGGGTAGCCGGTCGCTTTGGAGGCGAGCGCGGATGAGCGGCTGACACGCGGGTTGACTTCAATCAAAAAATAATCGGAGGTTTCCGGATGGAGGGCGAACTGCACATTGCAGGCGCCGATGATGCCGAGCGCTTCGATGATGTTGATGCAAGACGTGCGCAGCATGTGAAAATCCGGATCGTTCAAAGTTTGGCTCGGGGCGACGACAATCGAATCGCCCGTATGCACACCGACCGGATCCAAGTTCTCCATATTGCAGACCGTGATGCATGTGCCTGCTGCATCGCGCATCACTTCATATTCGATTTCCTTATAGCCGGCGATGCTCGTCTCGACGAGGCATTGCTTGATCGGGCTCGCCGACAAGCCTTGCGTGACCAGCTTGATGTAAGTTGCTTCGTCGCTTGCGATGCCGCCGCCGAAACCGCCGAGCGTATAGGCAGGGCGGACGATAACGGGATAGCCCGTGCGCTGTGCAAAAGCGAGCGCCCCGTCGAGTGAATAGATGATGTCGGAATCAGGCACCGGCTCGCCAAGTTGCTTCATCAAGGAGCGGAACTGGTCGCGGTCTTCGGCTTTTTTGATGGCGGTCATATCGGTGCCGAGCAATTCGACGCCGTATTGTTCCAAGATGCCGGCATCGGCCAGTGCCATTGCCAAATTCAAGCCGGTCTGGCCGCCGACGGTAGCAAGCAAGCCATCGGGACGTTCTTTCTCGATGATGTTCGTAGCGGATTCGAGCGTCATCGGTTCGAAATACACTTTGTCCGAGACGCTTTCATCGGTCATGATCGTTGCCGGGTTGTTATTGATGAGCACCACTTCGATGCCTTCCTCTTTTAGAGCCAAGCACGCTTGGGTGCCGGAATAGTCGAACTCAGCGGCTTGGCCGATGACGATGGCGCCGGATCCGATGACGAGCACTTTTTCAATAGAGTCTAATTTAGGCATGCATTTTCACCTTCTTCATTTCATTTGCGGTCTCTAGGAACTGGTGGAACAAAGCGAGATGATCCGCTGGGCCGGGAGCTGCTTCCGGGTGGAATTGAACCGTCGTAATCGGCAATTGCGGATGGATCAAGCCTTCGATGCTGCCGTCGTTGACGTTTTCATACAGCACCTCGAACGGCGTTTCATTCAAGCTCTCCGCTTCGACGACATAGCTATGATTTTGGGAGCTCATGCTAACGCGTCCGGTCTTATTGTTTTTGACGGGATGGTTGGCCCCGCGATGGCCGTAAGCGAGCTTCGCTGTTTTCGCGCCGAAAGCAGCAGCCAGCACCTGATGGCCGAGGCAAATGCCGAACGACGGATAGCGTTCTGCCCAGTCGCGATAGACCGGCAAGCGACTATTCAGTGCTTGCGGGTCTCCCGGGCCGTTCGAGAACAATAGCCCGTCAACGCCGAGACTTTCGGGAAGGTCGGCTGCTCCGTTGTAAGGGATGACGCTCACTGTGCAGCCAAGAGCGAGCAATTCTTTTAAAATAGAAGCTTTGTAATGGAAATCGACCAGGCCGATATGCAAAGGGCCATCACCGATTTGCTTCGTCTCTGCCGCTGCGCTAGCTGGGAAAAAATCGGTCTTGATCATTTGCCACGGTTGTTCAGCCGCATCCTCGTGAAGGAGCTGCGCCGGCATGGTGCCCGTTTCACGAACCTGTTGGATGACTGAGCGTGTATCGATGCCGCTCAGGAGCGGAACGCCTTGCGCTTCGGCGAATTGTGCCAGCGAAATTGCCTGTTTGGGTAACGGGCCTGCATACAGCTCTGCAACGATGATGCCCGAGGCTTGGATTTTTTCGGATTGTGCATAAAGTGATTCGATGCCGTATTGGCCGATCAATGGATAGGAAAAAACGATGACCTGTCCTTTATAGGAAGGGTCGGTAATGACTTCCTCATAGCCTGTCATGCCGGTGAAAAAGACGACCTCTCCCTGTACCGCCGCTTGTGAGCCGTGCCACGATCCCGTAAATGATGCGCCATTCGCCAAAATCAATTTTCCTGTCATGCTCCACACTCCTTTTATGAATATATATGCAGTATAAGTAATTTTTATAATAAATGATGTGTCCTGTATTATAATGTTGCATAAAAATTAAGTCAACAGTATTTTTATTAATTGTCATGGGAATTGGTTAAATTCCGGTAAAATGCAGGAAAAAAGGAGAAAGGGCTTACAGAAAATCTTTTTAAATGGAATGTTTTTCATGTATAATAATCACAAAATCAGTAGGGAAGGGGCGTCCATAAGTGAAGAGAGAGAAAATGCATGAAAATCAGGGAGTGACCCCGCTGCAAAATGAATACACGCGGGCTGCAGAAATTGAAGACGCACGAAAAAAGCGGCACAAAGTAGTATTGTACAGACGCTTGGCGGTGTTCGGCTTGGTGGTGCTGTTGACGAGCATTTGGCTGGGCTCAACCATTTATGCACAATCCCAGACCATCGCAGGCAAAGAACAGCTGCAGCAGGAAAAGCTGGCCGAGCTTGAGGAAGTCCAGAAGCAGCAGGCCAAGCTTGAAGAGCAGATCCGTTTATTGAACGACGATGATTATGTGTCGAAGCTGGCGCGCAAAGATTATTTCCTGTCGGATGAGGGCGAGATTATTTTCACCTTGCCGAATGATGCCGAGAAACCGCAAGAAGATGGCGAAGAAAAAGAGTAGTCGGTTGACACTCTTCCTTTCATCGCTATAATTAAAGGTGGGATCAGTCCCGCAAACTGTCAATTTGGCCCGAATTTGGAGTCATCTTAAATTTTAAGGAGGAGCATTTTTTTTATGTCGATTGAAGTAGGCAGCAAGTTAGAAGGAAAAGTCACGGGTATTACAAACTTTGGAGCGTTCGTACAGCTTCCAACCGGTGCAACAGGCCTTGTGCATATTAGTGAAGTCGCCGACAACTATGTGAAAGATATTAACGATCACTTGAAAGTTGGCGAAATGGTAGAAGTGAAAGTGATGAATGTAGAAGCAGACGGGAAAATCGGTTTGTCGATCCGCAAAGCGAAGCCTCAGCCAGAAGGCGGCACAAGCCGTCCAAGCCGTCCGCGTCCGAACAATCGTTCTTTTGACCGCGCCCCTAAGGAAACCTTCGAAACGAAGATGGCAAAATTCCTGAAAGACAGCGAAGACAACCTGTCGACGCTAAAGCGTGCCACAGAATCCAAGCGTGGCGGTCGTGGAGCGAAAAGAGGCTAACTTGCTAGCTGTTTTAATAGCATAGAGAAAATGCTTCAACTTAGTTGAACTGTGAAGATGGAACGCTTCTCCTTTCGGGGAGGGCGTTTTTTTTATCGCCCGAAAAGTGCGAAGCGGTAGGAGAATGGGAAGCGTTTGTCTAAGTAAGTAGACAGCTCAGCAGGTTTTCGTCCTGCACGATACAGCGGAAAGGTGTGGAAAGGATGGAACAACAGCAAGTCCTTCAGGCATTTGACGACTACGAAGTCTACATGGAATCGCTCCAAAAGACCTTATCCGAATCCGATGACGCACATAAGCCGATCGCAGACGGCAAATGGTCAATCGCGCAGATGGTCATGCATCTCGCAGAATGGGACCGTTTTATCCGCAGCGAGCGGCTGCCACATATGGAAGAAGGGGCGCATCTGGATCCTTTGCCAGAAGTTGATGAATTCAACCGCCGTGCCATCGATAAAGCCGACACGATGGATTTTTCGTCCATTGTCACACAAGCCATTGAAGAACGCCGTTTGTTGAGAGAGCGGCTGGCATCTGCCACTCCCAGTCAATGGAATGCCGTGTTCTACGTTGGTGATAAGAACATGACGATGGGTCGCTATTTCGGGGATCTCGCCGAACACGATGCCCACCATTTCAAACAGATCGATACTTTTTTAACATAAAAAAAAGCGCCCTCCATGATGGAGGGCGCTGCTTATGATAGGATGGCGGCAGAGGGGATCGAACCCCCGACCTCACGGGTATGAACCGTACGCTCTAGCCAGCTGAGCTACGCCGCCTTGTTCAAACGAACAGTTTATATCATACTATCCTTAATACATATATGTCAATTAGCATTTTATGTTTTTGCGATATTTATTTTATTCAGGCTGGAAAATAAACAGAACAGGAGGGCATGCCGTGAATCATTATGAACAAACGATGCTTGCATACCATACAAAACACGGGTTATTCGAAACTGGCGAGCGGCTCGTCATCGGCGTTTCGGGCGGCATCGATTCGATGGTTCTTTTGTATTTTCTCTCGAAAAAGCGGCATCAATTGGGCGTACACCTCACAGCAGTGCATATCGATCACATGCTGAGGGGGGAACAATCTGCGCAAGACCGCCGATTCGTCGAGCAGCATTGCAAACTGTGGGAGGTGCCGTGTGAAAGTTTTGCAGTCCCTATCCCTGCGATTTTAGCTGAAAATGGTGGAAACACGCAAAGTGTCTGTCGGGAAGAACGCTACCGGATATTTGAGCAAGTGATGGAAAAAACGGGATCCACCGTCCTCATCACGGCCCATCATGCAGACGACCAATTGGAGACCATTTTGATGGAAGGCATGCGCGGCAGCCTGCGAAACGGGGCTTTTGGCATGCGCATCAAGCGGCCATTTGGCGGCGGCATGCTCGTCCGGCCGCAGCTTGCTGTCACCAAAGCGGAAATTGCCCAGTATGCGGAACTGGACAAAGTGCCATACCGCGAAGACCCGAGCAATGCCAGTGACACTTACACGCGCAACCGCATCCGCAAGACCATCGTGCCGGCGATGGCACAAGAAAACCCTCGCGCTTCGTTACACTTTTCCGAGCTTGCCGAACAGATCAATGAAGATGCAGCGTTCCTTCAGCAGCTCGCCGAACAAACGCTAAAGGAATTGCTGCTATCAGGTCAGGAATTGCTTATTTCTGCCGAAAGTTTCAGAAGCCATCCCTCTGCTTTACAAAAAAGGATGGTTCTACTACTATTAAACTATCTATATGATGACAAGCGAGTGTTAATAACGAGCCATTTGGCGGAACAAGTGCGCGAGCTGCTGCAAAGTTCCTCGGGCACTGTTTTTTTACATTTGCCGCAAAATTATATGATGATACGCCAATACGACCAGGTATTCTTTGAAAAATCAAAAGAATTCCTCCAGCGCCAGCGGGCGGATATCGGCCATGTTTGGTCGCCGCCTGTCCTGGGTTCCCGTTACCGGGTTGTGCCAGTGGGCGAAGAGCCGGAAGCAGAGAATGCCGTTTTTTGGTATTTCCACTCCGAAGAGACGGATTTTACGCTCCGCGGAAGGGAGCCTGGCGACCGCATCTTGCTTGCGGGCATGAACCAGGCGAAAAAACTGGCGCGGCTGATGATTGATGAGAAGATCCCATCGCAACAGCGGGACAACTGGCCAATCATCGTAGCCGGAACAAATCGAGTATTACTGGTGCCCGGTTTGCGCACCGCCGCTTGCCTGAGCCGGACTAAGCGTTCGGAAGACAACCGAGTATTAGTTGAACAATGCATAGACTATGCAAAATGAGGAAGAAACTAGGAGGCCCACCATGCTACAAAAGGACATTAAAGAAGTATTGATCAGCGAACAACAGCTTCAGGAAAAAGCACGCGAACTCGGCGACACATTGACGCGTGATTATGAAGGGAAATACCCGCTTGCCATCGGCGTATTAAAAGGCGCTATGCCATTCATGGGCGACCTCATGAAACGTTTTGACGGTTATGTGGAAATGGATTTCATGGATGTTTCAAGCTACGGAAACGCAACGGTTTCTTCAGGCGAAGTCAAAATCGTCAAGGATTTGAACGCAAGCGTCGAAGGCCGTGACTTGCTGATCATCGAAGACATTATCGACAGTGGGCTGACACTGAGCTATTTGGTGGACTTGTTCAAATACCGCAAAGCGAATTCCATTAAAATCGTCACGCTTCTCGACAAGCCAACTGGCCGCAAAGTGGACTTAAAAGCGGATTATATCGGCTTTGAAGTGCCGGATGCGTTCGTTGTCGGCTACGGCTTGGACTACGCAGAAAAGTACCGCAACCTTCCATATATTGGAATTCTTAAGCCAGCTGTCTATAGCGGCGAAGAGGAATAGTCAAAGAACGTTCAAAGAGCCGATGATTTCAAGCATGCCGTAAAGGCTTTTCATTGTATGCATTTTTGTCCCTGTGTTAGTATTTAGTATAGTTTTGGGAAACTTTGTGAGGAGGCGCGGGATGAATCGAATATTCCGATACACCATATTTTATCTACTGATATTCCTAGTCATCATCGGTATTCTAGGAACTTTCAATAATAGCAACCAACCGACGCAAAATATTGGCTATGGCGACTTTCTGGATGCGCTGAACGCTGGCGAAATTACAGAAGTGACCATCCAGCCGGACGCACAAGTGTACGAAGTGACCGGCCGCATGACAGATTATGATGAAGGCGAATCGTTTGTGACCAATGTACCAATCGAGAACGAAGCTTTGGTAGCGCAAATCGATGAGCTCGCGACAGCCCAAGAAGATGTGGAAGTCGAGTTTTTGAAAGCGCCGCAAACTAGCGGATGGGTTTCATTCTTTACCGGCATCATTCCATTCATCATCATCTTCATCCTGTTCTTCTTCTTGCTCAACCAATCACAAGGCGGCGGTGGCGGCCGAGTGATGAACTTCGGGAAAAGCAAGGCGAAATTATACGATGACCAGAAACAAAAAGTTCGCTTCGACGATGTAGCCGGAGCGGATGAAGAGAAGCAAGAGCTTGTCGAAGTAGTGGACTTCCTGAAAGATCCGAAACGCTTCGGTGAAATCGGTGCCCGCATTCCGAAGGGGATCTTGCTTGTCGGGCCTCCGGGTACCGGTAAAACTTTGCTTGCCCGCGCAGTAGCTGGCGAAGCAGGCGTGCCGTTCTTCTCCATCAGTGGTTCGGACTTCGTCGAAATGTTCGTCGGTGTCGGGGCTTCGCGTGTTCGTGATTTGTTCGAGAACGCGAAGAAAAACGCACCATGTATCATCTTCATCGATGAAATCGATGCAGTCGGCCGCCAGCGCGGCGCCGGCCTTGGCGGCGGGCATGATGAGCGTGAACAAACGCTTAACCAATTGCTCGTCGAAATGGACGGCTTCGGCGCGAACGAAGGCATCATTATCATCGCTGCAACCAACCGTCCGGATATCCTGGATCCGGCACTTCTGCGTCCTGGCCGTTTTGACCGCCAGATCACAGTCGGCCGCCCGGATGTTAAAGGACGCGAAGAAGTGTTGAAAGTCCATGCGCGCAACAAGCCGCTTGACGACACTGTCGACATGAAGGCGATTGCCCAGCGGACGCCTGGCTTCTCCGGTGCAGACCTTGAGAACTTATTGAACGAAGCAGCTCTTGTAGCCGCTCGCCGCAATAAAAAGAAAATCGACATGTCCGATATCGACGAAGCGACAGACCGCGTTATTGCCGGTCCGGCTAAGAAGAATCGTGTCATTTCGAAAAAAGAACGCAATATCGTCGCTTACCACGAATCAGGGCATACCGTAATCGGCCTGATCCTGGATGATGCGGATATCGTCCATAAAGTAACGATTGTCCCGCGCGGCCAGGCTGGCGGATATGCCGTCATGCTGCCACGTGAAGACCGTTACTTCATGACCAAACCGGAACTTCTCGATAAGATTGCCGGCTTGCTCGGCGGTCGTGTTGCAGAGGATATTGTCTTCGGTGAAGTATCCACTGGCGCGCACAATGACTTCCAGCGCGCAACAGCGATTGCCCGCAGCATGGTGACTGAATACGGGATGAGCGATAAGATCGGCCCGATTCAATTCGGCCAGTCCCAAGGCGGAAACGTCTTCCTTGGACGCGATTTCAATTCGGATCAAAACTATTCCGATGCCATCGCATTCGAGATCGACCAAGAAATCCAGCGCATCATTAAAGAGCAATATGTCCGGACGAAAGAGATCCTCACGGAGAAACGCGAGCTTCTCGAACTTCTCGCCAACACATTGCTCGAAGTGGAAACACTCGATGCTGCACAAATCATGCATTTGAAAGAACACGGAACCTTACCGGAACGTTCGTATGAAGCCTTGAATGGCCGATACGAAAAAGATGAAGAAGGCGAAACGGATTCAGACGAGGTAAACCCGGATGTGACGGGCGCACCGAATGATCCATCATCAGGAGATTTGCCGGAAGAAGGCTCATCCACTGATTCGCAAGGACCGATCCGAGAAGACCGTAAATAACTGAAAGCCGGTGCCACCCCTGAAAAGGGCTTGGCGCCGGCTTTTTGCTTTTGTAGAATTATGGTATGATGTGTTGGAAATTCAGCAGATAAATGGGGAGAATTTATGATCTTAGTGATGGATACAGGCAATACCAATATCGTCCTTGGCGTATACGATAATGAAACACTGCTGCACCATTGGCGGATGGAAACCGACCGCCACAAAACCGAAGATGAATACGCCATGCAGATCAAAGCATTTTTGAATCATGTCGGACTGGGCTTTGAAGCGATTGACGGCGTCATCATGTCATCCGTCGTCCCGCCGATCATGTTTGCGCTAGAGCGCATGGCACAAAAATATTTCCATACCAAAGCGCTGATCGTCGGGCCTGGTGTCAAGACCGGCCTCAACATTAAATACGAAAACCCGCGTGAAGTCGGTGCAGACCGCATCGTCAATGCCGTCGCAGCGATACAGGAATACGGCGGCCCCTTGATCATCGTCGACTTCGGCACTGCCAATACTTTCTGTTACATCGACGAAAAAAATCAATACCAAGGCGGCGCCATCGCCCCGGGGATCCAAAGCTCGACCGAAGCGCTGTACACGCGCGCTTCGAAATTGCCGCGCATTGAAATCGCGCGTCCCGATTCGGTTGTCGGGAAAAATACCATTTCGGCCATGCAGGCGGGCATCGTCTATGGCTACGTCGGCCAAGCAGAAGGCATTATCACTCGCATGAAAAAACAAAGCAAGCAGCATCCGACCGTCATCGCGACAGGCGGACTTGCGCCGTTAATTGCCGCAGAGTCGGATATGATCGACCATGTCGACCCGTTTTTAACATTGAAAGGCCTGCATTTCATTTATAAACGCAATCAAGCGTAAGGAAAGGAATGATCATTATGCCAGATTATTTAGTTCGCGGACTTGGTTTTAATGGCAACGTTCGTGCATTTGCAGTCAATACGACAGAAACAGTAGGGGAGGCGCAGCGCCGCCACCAAACATGGCCTGCTGCAACCGCAGCTCTTGGGCGTTTAATGACAGGCGGCGTGATGTTTGGCGCGATGCTTAAAGGAGAAGACCGCGTCACCTTGAAAATCGAAGCAGGCGGGCCGATTGGATATCTATTGGTCGATAGCGACGCCAAAGGCAATGTGCGCGGCTATGTCGCCAACCCGCAAACCCATGTCGACAGCAAAAGCGGAAAGTTGGACGTCAAAGGTGTCGTCGGGACAGATGGCATGCTGTCGGTCGTCAAAGACCAAGGCATGCGCGATTATTTCACAGGACAGACGCCGATTGTCTCCGGGGAAATCGCGGAAGATTTGACCTATTATTTCGTCGTCTCCGAACAAGTGCCTTCTTCTGTTGGCCTGGGTGTTCTCGTTGATACCGATAATTCGGTACTCGCAGCAGGCGGCTTCATCATTCAGTTGATGCCCGATACCGATGACGAAACCATTACATTGATCGAAAAACGCTTGGCAAATATCGAACCGGTCTCGTCCATGATCAAGCGAGGGCTCACCCCTGAAGGTATCCTGGAAGAAGTACTGGGTGCCGATAACGTCCAGATTCTCGAGAAAATGCCTGTCCAGTTCAAGTGCACTTGCTCAAAAGAAAAATTTGCCGAAGGCCTCATAGGGCTCGGGAAAGAAGAAATTCGCCAAATGATCGACACAGACGGGCAAGCAGAAGCTGAATGCCATTTCTGCCACGAGAAATATCATTACAACAAAGAAGAATTGGAAGCGCTGCTCAATGAACTCGAATCGAAATAACACAACACCACCGAAACAGAAACGCCACTTGAAAACGAAACCCGTATTAATGGTCATCGGTATTTTATTGCTGGCTAATTTGCTATGGTTCATCGCTTGGCTCATTCCAAATGGCAGCAGTGCCGCAAACGAGGAAGTCGCAGCAGTCGATGGCGAGGAAATTACCCGTGCCGAATGGATGGCATCGATGGAACAGCAGCACGGCCGAAGTGCCCTTCTCGAATTGGTCAATGAAAAAGTCATGGCCGCTGCAGCAGATGATTACGGCATCGAAGTATCCGATAAGGAAATCGATCTTGAATTGGCCATGATGCGGACCGCGCAGGACGGCACCGAAGAACTGCTGTATGCCAGTGACACCGAACGCCAGCGCGAAAAAGTGAAAGCGCAATTAATCTTGGAGAAGGTTTTGACGAAAGATGTCCTCATCGATGACCAGGCCATCAAAGATTTCTATGAAGACAACCGGGCGATCTACGACGTCAAAGACTCATACCGCACAAGCATGATCGTCTTGAATTCCAAAGCAGAAGCGGAAGAAACGATCAAAGAACTCGACAGCGGCTCGAGCTTTGAAGCACTTGCCCGCGAGCGTTCCATCGATAACGCCACCGGTAACCTCGGAGGAGATATCGGCTTTGTATCTCCCGGCCAAGCATCGATCGATTCCCAAATCGCAAAAACGGTCGAAACCATCGAACCTGGCTCGTGGTCAGCTCCACTAGCACTTGAAGATGGCCGGACCGCCGTCATTATGGTGAAAGAAAAAATCGAAGGCCGCGCGTTCAGCTACGATGAAGTGAAAGAACACATCAGCCGGGAGCTGGCACTCGAACAATTGCCTCAATCGGTTTCTCCCGAAGCCTTCTGGCAAGAATTCAATGCTGAATGGTTTTACGGCGAAGGAGAATAAGCTATCGACACGCTCCCAAGATTGACAGCTCGCGCCGCAATTGATAGGATGAAATAAATAATGTCGACAAAAATAGTAGGGATTAGGAGTGGTAAACATGGCACGAGTAGGAAATTCAATTACCGAATTGATTGGGCAAACACCGATTGTTAAATTAAACCGGCTGACAGGACCTGAAGATGCGGAAGTTTACGTTAAATTGGAATACTTCAACCCAGGCTCCAGCGTAAAAGACCGGATTGCACTCGCGATGATCGAAGCGGCAGAAAAATCCGGTGACTTAAAAGAAGGCGATACCTTAATCGAACCGACAAGCGGCAATACGGGGATCGGCCTCGCGATGATTGCTGCAGCAAAAGGCTATCGCAGCGTACTCGTCATGCCTGAAACAATGAGCATGGAACGCCGCAACTTGTTGCGCGCATATGGTGCGGAACTAGTGTTAACGCCAGGCCCAGACGGCATGAACGGCCCGAACGGCGCCATCAAGACGGCCGAAAAACTGGCGGCTGAAAACTCTTGGTTCATGCCCCAGCAATTCAATAACGAAGCAAACCCTGAAGTGCATCGTCTGACCACAGGGCCTGAAATCGTCGAAGCGATGGATCAACTGGACGGCTTCATTTCGGGCATTGGGACAGGCGGCACGATTACTGGTGCTGGGCAAGTATTGAAAGAACACTACCCGAATATCCACATCGTAGCTGTCGAACCGACGGATTCCCCGGTCTTGTCCGGCGGGAAACCAGGCCCCCACAAAATTCAAGGCATCGGTGCTGGCTTTGTGCCAGCCGTGTTGAACACAGAAATCTATGATGAAATCATGCAAGTAAGCAATGAGCAATCGTATGAATTTGCCCGCAGAACGGCACGCGAAGAAGGCATTCTTGGTGGCGTATCATCAGGAGCCGCGATCTACGCAGCGCTTGAACTGGCGAAAAGACTCGGCAAAGGCAAAAAAGTATTGGCGATCTTGCCATCAAACGGTGAACGTTATTTGAGCACTCCGCTTTACCAATTTGACGAAAATAACGGATGATTTGCAGAGCCCCCTGAAAAGAGGGCTCTTTTGTTTGTGCAGAAACCGCAGATTCACGATAAGATAAGAGCAGTTTGAATAATGGTATTTCCCAGGAAATGATCGATTCCTTCAATTCATATATGGACGGTGGAAAAAATGGACTTAAATGTATTCGCAAAAACGCAAGTGATGGGCATATTGAATGTGACACCGGATTCGTTTTCCGATGGCGGGCAATTCGATAATATCGAAAAAGCGCTGGCCCGCGCCAAGCAAATGTTAAAGGATGGAGCTTCCATTATCGATGTAGGCGGCGAATCGACACGCCCTGGTCATACACAAATTTCTGACGAAGAAGAAATCGCTCGGGTAGTGCCGGTCATCCAGGCGCTCAGAGAACAGACAGAGGCAATTATTTCCATCGATACATACAAATCTGCCGTTGCCCAAGCAGCTGTCGAGGCTGGTGCACAGATCATTAATGATATTTGGGGCGCCAAATACGATCCCGAGATCGCCCTGGTGGCTGCAGACAAACAAGTGCCGATTATTCTAATGCACAACCGTGCCGAAGCGGTTTATGATGATTTTTGGCAAGACGCAAAAAAAGACCTTAAAGAAAGCATCCGCATCGCCCGAAATGCAGGCGTTTCGGACAAACACATCTGGCTCGATCCCGGCATCGGATTCGCCAAGACGCTCGCCCAAAACGTCGAGATGATGCAGCGGCTAGATCAGCTCGTAGCAATGGGCTACCCCGTACTCCTCGGCACTTCCCGTAAATCATTCATCGGTAAATTACTCGATGCAAAAGTCGATGAGCGCTTGGAAGGTTCTCTCGCAACAGCAGCTTTCGGTGTCACGAAAGGTTGCCAAGTCGTGCGTGTCCACGATGTCAAAGAAACGGTGCAGACAGTGAAGATGATGGATTTCTTAACAGGCAAGATAAAAGTGGAGGGATAGACATGGATTATATTCATTTAAACGAAATGGAATTTTACGGTTATCACGGTGTATTTTCGGAAGAACAAAAACTCGGACAGCGTTTCCGGGCGACAGTGACGCTTGCCGTCGATTTAAAACGTGCTGGGGAAACTGACGAACTGGAACATACGGTTCATTACGGTGAAGCGTATGAAACATGTCGCGAAGTTATTGAAGGAGAACCCAAAAAGCTGGTCGAGGCCGTAGCCGAAACGGTAGCTGCTGAATTATTGAACCAATTTCCGCTAGTCCAGGGAGTCCGCGTTCAGTTGATCAAACCTGACCCGCCAATCCCTGGCCATTACAAATCAGTAGCAATCGATATCACCCGAGGCAGCTTCCGATGAATGAAGTCTACCTATCCTTGGGCTCGAATTTAGGAGACAGGAAAGCCCAGCTTCAAGAAGCGGTTCGCTTGCTTCAAACGAATCCTTCCATTTCGAACATAAAAATGTCTTCCATCTACGAAACGGCTCCAGTCGGCTATCTCAATCAAGAGGCATTTCTGAATCTAGTTATCCGATTGGAAACCAGTCTCTCTCCATTAGAGTTGCTGGATATATGCCAAGAAATTGAGCAAGCTTTGCACAGGGAGCGGTTGGTTCGTTGGGGCCCGCGCACAGTGGATCTTGATGTGTTGCTGTACGGCCAAGAGCAGCTGGCAACAGAAAGGCTCACCATTCCACATCCCCGCATGTATGAGCGGGCATTCGTGCTTGTGCCTTTGCAGGAACTGATGCCCTCACTCATTCTTCCGGAAGATTTAGAGATGCAGGAAGTACATGTGTGGAAAACGTATAATGACGTAAATACATTTTTGCGTGATGCAAATTAATGAACAAGATTATTTGCAATTAAAAGAACTGCGAAGAAGGGGATTAGAAGTTGCCAAGAAAACGGCAGCTTTTCTTATGTAACGGCACGAAAAATTGTGTACAATGGATAAATACACGAAAGCACGTGGTTTTAACAGAAAAAGGAGTGTAGGATATGTCAGAAGAGTTGAATGACCAATTAGTGGTGCGCCGCCAGAAAATGCAAAACTTCCGTGAGCATGGACTCGACCCATTCGGAAAACGTTTCGAACGCACGCACCTTTCGCAAGAAATCGTCGAGCAATATGACCAATTCTCGAAAGAAGAACTAGAAGAAAAGTCTGCTGAAGTCATTATTGCGGGCCGCATCATGACGAAGCGCGGAAAAGGTAAAGCCGGATTCGCACACCTGCAGGATTTGAAAGGGCAGATCCAAATCTACGTCCGTAAAGACGCAATTGGAGAAGATTCCTATGAATTCTTCAAAACCGCAGACTTGGGAGACATCATCGGCGTCCGCGGCACTGTTTTCAAGACAAACGTCGGCGAACTCTCCGTAAAAGCACAAGAAGTGGAATACCTAACAAAAGCCCTTCGCCCGCTGCCGGAAAAATTCCATGGCTTGAAAGACGTTGAACAACGCTATCGCCAGCGTTATCTTGATCTAATTGTCAGCGAAAATAGCAAAGAGACGTTTATCTTGCGTAGCCGGATCATTCAAGCGATGCGTCGCTATCTGGATGACCAAGGCTTTTTGGAAGTTGAAACACCGATGCTCCATTCAATCGCCGGAGGAGCCACTGCACGTCCGTTCATTACCCATCATAATGCGCTAGATATGCAATTATACATTCGTATTGCTATCGAACTTCATTTGAAACGCCTCATTGTAGGTGGATTAGAAAAAGTTTATGAAATCGGGCGCGTCTTCCGTAACGAAGGCATCTCTACCCGTCACAATCCAGAATTCACTATGCTCGAACTTTACGAAGCATATGCTGATTACAATGACATCATGTCCTTGACAGAGAACTTAATTGCACATACTGCACAGGAAGTTCTTGGCACAACGACTGTCCGTTATGGAGAAGAAGACATCAATCTAGCTCCGGGCTGGAAACGTCTGCACATGGCAGATGC